>CAITGN010000237.1:0-2347 GCA_903891965.1 uncultured Bacteroidota bacterium | reverse complement strand
CTGGTATGTTATTTGCAATTGGTTTTGTAAGTTTATTTATATCAGGTGGTTTAACAGGTATTTGGTTAGGTAACGCTGCATTAGATATTTATTTACACGATAGTTATTTCGTAGTAGCGCATTTCCATATAGTAATGGGTGTGGCCTCTATGTTTGGTATGTTCGCAGGTGTTTATCATTGGTTCCCTAAAATGTATGGTCGCTATTTAAATAATTCATTAGGGTACATTCACTTCTGGATTACATTAGCGGGTGCCTATATGATTTTCTGGCCAATGCATTATCAAGGTTTAGCGGGTATGCCTCGTCGTTATTTTGATTTTAGTATTTGGGAGAGCTTTAAACAATTTGCGGAGTTAAATCGTTTTATTAGCACCGTAGCCATGATTGTTTTTGCTGTTCAAATCTTATTCTTAATTAATTTCTTCTACTCTATATTTAAAGGACGTAAAGTAACCGTGTTAAATCCATGGGAGTCTAATACTTTAGAGTGGACTACACCAATTCGTCCTGGTCATGGTAACTGGCCTGGTGAAATACCAGAAGTACACCGTTGGCCTTATGATTACGGTAAAGATGGACATGATTTTATTCCACAAACCACTCCAGTGGGTGCGGATGAAACAGAAACACACTAGTTAAAAATATTCAGTTTTACAATG
Source organism: uncultured Bacteroidota bacterium (assembly GCA_903891965.1). Classification (GTDB taxonomy): domain Bacteria; phylum Bacteroidota; class Bacteroidia; order Chitinophagales; family Chitinophagaceae; genus Sediminibacterium. The sequence goes on along the minus strand of CAITGN010000237.1, from coordinate 1,685 downwards.
CCCTGATTTCAGGGCATTGTAATTTGATACAATGGTAGTTGAACTTTCTTTTTGTTGAATTATACTTTTGAAAAAAAATATTTCTTGAAACAAACACTTACTAATTACGCACAGTTAATGAAATTCACCCTGAGTTTTACAGTGGTGTTTACTTGTGTAATTTGTTATATGTTGGCTCCTAAAGTAATGGCCTATGACTGGTCCATGATTTTACTTTTAACTTTTGCGGGCTTATGTATTACAGGAAGTGCCAATGCCATTAACCAGGCAGTAGAAAAAGATACCGATGCGCAAATGAAGCGCACAGCGAATCGTCCAGTGGCATCTGGAAGAATGTCTCAACAAACGGCTTATACTTTTGCTATTATTACTGGTGTTCTAGGAGTAGCTATTATGTGGAAGTATTTTAATTTTTCTTCTGCACTACTTTCTGCCTTTAGTTTATTCTTATATGCTTTTATTTATACGCCGCTAAAAAAAATAAATTCTATTGCTGTTTTAGTAGGCGCGTTTCCTGGAGCCCTTCCTTGTTTAATTGGATGGGTAGCAGGCAACGACGATTTTGCGTATGCAGGTTTAGCATTATTCTTAATTCAATTCATTTGGCAGTTCCCTCATTTTTGGGCCATTGCTTGGGTAACGCATGCCGATTATTCTAGAGTAGGTTTTAAATTATTACCTGCTAAAGAAGGGCCTACACGTTTTACAGCCATTCAATGTATTATGTATGCAGTGCTTATGATACCTATTGGTTTTCTACCTTATTACTTAAACTTAACAGGTCAAGTAAGTATGTGGATTTTACTTGTGGCCAATATTTTTATGGTGGTGCAATGTATAAGACTGTATCAAAATATGGGCGTACCTGCAGCAAGAAGAGTAATGTTTAGCAGTTATATTTATTTACCTATTGTTTATTTAGCCTTACTCGCAGATAAATTATAAAAATTATATTATGGCAACAGAATTAAAAACAAGCGTTGGAAAAAATAAGATGCATCCTTACAAGATGGTTTTATATGCAGGGCTGGGCAGCATTGTAATGATGTTTGCTGGTTTAACCAGTGCCTATATTGTAAAAAAGAGCCAATCCAATTGGTTGGACTTTGAACTTCCTAAAGTTTTCTTTATCGCTACCGTGGTTATACTACTAAGTAGCTTTACCATTCAAATGGCAGTTAAAAAAGCCAAAGAAGGTCAACAGAGCAATTACCGTGGATTCTTAACTGTAACCGCTATTTTAGGGGTAGTTTTTATGATTTTACAGGTCCAAGGCTTCATGGCACTTCAAGCCAATAATATTGCTTTAACGGGTCCTAGAAGCAATTCAGCAGCCTCATTTTTGTTCGTTATTACCATTTTGCACCTATTGCACGTTTTAGGTGGGGTATTAGCGCTAATTGGGGTGTCTTTTAAGTCATTTTTGGCCAAAAACAACACAGAAAATACCTTGCCGGTAGAATTGCTATCAACCTACTGGCATTTTGTAGATATACTTTGGATTTACCTTTTTGTCTTCCTTCATTGGATTGGATAAAAGGGCCACTTTTGTTAAAGATAAATACAAAAAAAACCCGGTTTTTTGATACGAATATCCTTGATAGCCAATATTTTTGCACTGAAATAGAAACAGAACATGTCAACAACAACAACCGCTTCGCCAAATGAAGCAAAATTGTGGGGAG
>CAITGN010000236.1:0-6836 GCA_903891965.1 uncultured Bacteroidota bacterium | reverse complement strand
ATAGCTTACTTAATTTCAACCATTATAGAGTGAATGAAAGGGCATTTCAAATGATGGAACAAGTAAGTGGCAGAGCTGGCAGAAAAAACGATAATGGAAAAGTAATCATACAAGTAAGTCAATTACAGCACCCCATTGTACAGCTAGTGCAACAACATGATTATTTTGGATTTTATAATTTTGAAATTCAAAATAGAAAACATTTCTCCTACCCTCCTTTTAGCAGACTTATGAGCTTACTATTTAAGCACAAAGAAAATAATATAGCCGAAGAAGCAGCCAATCACTTCCTTCATTCACTTACACCTGAGATTCAAAAAACAGTATTAGGCCCAGCGCAACCTATTGTAAACAGGGTTCGTAATAAATATATTTGGGAATTGGCTATTAAAATTTCAAAGCAACCTCAACAATTGCAATTGGCTAAAAAACAGCTCTTACACTATATACGATTACTTCAAGTACACCCTAGGTATAAATCGGTGAATATTGTAATTGATATCGACCCTAATTAGTCTTTAACCAAGATTAATACCCCGCATGAATTAAAAAAAATATGGAAATTAAAGAAAATATTTCTCTTCAAAGCTTACATAGTTTTGGTTGCAATGAAAAAGCAAATTATTTTGCTAAAATAGACTCTAATGAAGCAATTGAACAATATATTCAATGGACAAAAGAAAAAAATAGACCTTATTTAATTTTAGGTGCAGGATCAAATATACTTTTTACTAAAACTTTTCAAGGCTTAGTATTAAAGATGGAAATTATGGGCATTAGAAAAATTAAAGAAACAGCCTCTGAAGTTTTTTTAGAAGTAGGTGCGGGTGAAAACTGGCATCATTTTGTAAGTTACTGCGTTCAAAAGGGTTGGGGTGGTGTAGAAAACTTGAGTTTAATCCCAGGCACGGTGGGCGCTGCACCCATTCAAAATATTGGAGCCTATGGAGTGGAAGCCAAGGACTCTATAGCATCGGTTACCGCCTATGATACCGAAAGCGCCCAATTCATTACACTACAAAATAGTGATTGTGCATTTGCCTACAGGACTAGCTTATTTAAAAAGGATACAAATAGATATATCATATGCTCCGTGCAATTTGTTTTACAAAAGCAACCCCTATTTAGAACTGAATACGGTGCTATTAAAGAAGTACTGCATCAGAAAAATAATAAACAACCCAGCTTAGAAGCTATTTCTAGCGCAGTGATTCAAATTAGATCAGAAAAACTACCCGATCCTAAAAAATTAGGAAACGCTGGAAGCTTTTTTAAAAACCCTACCATCACCAAGGACTTATTTGAGGTTTTAGTGGCAAAATATCCAAAAATCATTGCCTACCCTATAACAGATGATACCTATAAAATAGCAGCTGGCTGGTTAATGGAGGCCTGTGGTTGGAAAGGGATGCAAAAAGGGAATGTGGGTTGTTACGAGAAACAATCTTTAGTAATAGTGCATTACAATAACGGGCCCGGCATGGAAATATTTAATTTCTCAGAAGAAATTATTCAGTCTGTACTTGCAAAATTTGAAATAGTACTAGAAAGAGAAGTAGTTATTTACTAATTAGGACTTACTTACTTACTTACTTACTTACTTACTTACTTACTTACTTACTTACTTACTTACTTACTTACTTACTTACTTACTTACTTACTTACTTACTTACTTACTTACTTACTTACTTACTAATAAACTACTTCAATATCTACTCTTCTATTTTGTGCTCTTCCCTTCAATGTTTTATTATCAGAGATAGGTCTTGTATCTGCAAAACCTTTTTGACTTAATCTTTTCTTATCAATTCCCTTTTTGATTAAATAATTCGATACTACCATGGCTCTTTGTAAAGATAATTTTTCATTAATTTTCAAAGTACCCGTATTGTCGGTATGCCCAGTAATTACTAAGGTAATATTTGCATTATTTTGCATTAATACCACCAAGCTATCTACACCTAGATATATTTTTTTACTTAGATTCACTTTACCAGACTCAAATTTTAATTGAGAAGAGATGTCATTTATCAAAGGTTCCAAATCAGCACATCCATGATTACCCATAATGCCAGGAATAGTTGGACACTTATCTTCTTCGTCATTCACTCCGTCTTTATCTGTATCGGGAATAGGACAGCCCTCGTATCTTGATAAACCTTTAGCATTGGGACATTTATCTGTCTCATCATTGATACCATCTTTATCCGAATCTGGAATAGGACATCCTTTATATTTTGCTAAACCCTCTGCAGTAGGACATTTATCATTCTCGTCATTTATTCCATCATTATCTGTATCCGGTACAGGACATCCATGATATTTTGTTAATCCAGATGCATTAGGACAGTCATCTTCACTATCCACTACTCCATCATTGTCATTATCAGCAACCACCGGGGCCGGAGGTATCATGACAGGTTTTTTATCTCTTAATTTTAGAGGTAGGCTATAACTTATTGAATGGTTATAATGTGTTTTAGTAAGTGATGAAGCCTCTGCCCTATAAGTACTTATTATATTAATAAAAGAACCTTGTTTCGCTTTAATTTGAATACCTAGCCCTATAGGTGCATAAGCTGTGTAATATGAATTTTTAATAGAGGCGATACCCAAACCTGCACTAATATAGGGTACTAGCTTATTTTCATCCGTCAATAATTTATAATTCAAGCTTGCATCTAATGCCGTATACATTTGATTGTTTTTAGCAATGGCTATTTTAGAAGAAGTATAAAAAGGATATTTCAAATTAGCGAAATCCAAATTCATCATAAGATCTAGGTGCTTCGTAATGCCTTTAAAGTATTGCAAACCTCCCTGAATAGCCATCTCACTCGCATTATCTGTACCAGGCGTTTTCTTAAAATTGAATAGACCCATTTTAAAAGCAATAGAAGAAGATTTAATACTTGCTGTATCTTGACCCATCACTGACAAGCTAAATACAGAGGCAAAGATAAATACGATTGTTTTTTTCATACGATAGAGCATTTTACTTAGAAGTATTTACTAAGAAGTATTTTACTTAGAATATTTATGATTGAATATTTATGATTGAAATATTATAATACTGTAAATTTAAGATAATCCTTGATGAGTCTACTGCTTTTTGGGGTTGATTTTTGAATTCCCCACCGCATCAAGCGTAACTTTTACTATTCCTTTAGAACTTAAATGTAATTTTTTGGCTGCCACCGAACTTAGGTCAATCACCCTACCCAATTTTAACATATTCGGGTGCATACGGTCATTAATTCTAACTAGTACGGACCTTCCATTTCTCATATTGGTCACACGCACGAGTGTATTTAACTTATACAAATTACAGGCAGCTGTGTATTTGCTATTTTTGAAAATTTCACCGGTAGCCGTTAAAGTGCCATCTAAATTTTTACTGTAAAAACTTGCAATACCTGTTATGTGATTTAGCTCAATTTTAATTCTATGTGTATCAATTTTTTTTTGATACTTTTTTACTGCAGCACTGTCTAAATAGTTAATGGTAGTTAAACTAGTAGGATAAATATTTTGCGCAAAGCTTTGCTTAATAGTGAACAAAGGCAATACTACAATAAATAAGATGCTTAATTTAATATTCATAGCGTACCCGTTTATACAACTTTAAAAAACTAAGCTTTAAATGTATTTAATAAAATAATTAGCTTTATATAAAAATTAGCTAATTGTAATTACTTCCACTACACTGTCTAGGTTCAATGCCCCATAAATATGCGGGAACAACTCATCTAAATCTACTGCTAATTCAAATAGTACAGGTCTTTGCACTTTTTCTTTTTCAATTTTTAATTTTACCAAGCCCGTTTGGCCTTTATAAAAACGGTCTAATACGCCTGGAATTTGTTTTTCAATAGAACAGTGTATAAAACCATCCTGCTCAAAATTAACAGGTGTGTACTCGTTTTTTATTTTAGCGGCTTCCCACTCTTTAAGCGTGGTTACATGGTATATAAATTCGCTTTCCATAAATAATTATTTTTTAAGGATTCTAGGAATTTTTTGATCTATTAACATTAAGTCTGCAAGCACAATGGCAGTGACTGCTTCTAGTACTACAGGCACTCTGAGTGCAATGCATAAATCATGTCTTCCTTTTACTGAAAATGTTTCTTGTTCATTGGTTTCCCAATTAAGGGTAATTTGTTCTTTGGGTGTTGAAGAAGTAGGTTTCACTGCAATTCTAAACACTAAATCATTTCCGTTTGTATAACCACCTACCACACCACCGGCATGATTTGTTTTTGTTTTTCCTGAGGCATCTACAATAGCATCGTTATGATCCACGCCAAACATAGAAGCGGCTGCAAAGCCAGTTCCAAATTCAATACCGCGAATAGCAGGTATAGCAAAAACTGCATGGCTAATTAAAGACTCCACAGAATTAAAAAAATGCTCCCCAAGTCCTAAGGGCAATCCTTTCACTACACATTCTACTATACCGCCTACACTATCTTTCTGATCAATAGCTTTCTGTATTCCTTTTTCTACATCTGATTCTCCTGCTATACTTATAATAGTAGCTTCTACTTTAATTTTTTCTTCTACATTACCTGCATTTAATAATTTCTTAGCCACCACGCCAGCACCCACTAAGGCAGCTGTTAACCTGCCACTAAAATGTCCGCCTCCTCTATAATCTTCAAAGCCACCAAATTTATGATGCGCTGTAAAATCGGCATGACCTGGTCTTGGAACAGCACGTTGCTTTTCATAATCACCGCTTCTAGTATTGTTATTTTCAAAAAGCATCATGATAGGTGCTCCTGTGGTCATATCATTGAATAAACCCGCTTTGAAAATAGGAATATCATCTTCCTGACGAGGTGTTGTTCCTTTTTGCTTGCCACCTTTGCGACGCTCCATATCCTCCACGAAATCAGTCGCTTGAAGTGGTAAACCCGCTGGACAACCATCTATAGTAATGCCCACACAGGCACCATGCGATTCGCCAAAAATTTGTACAGTAAATAAGGTTCCGAATTTGTTCATGTCTTTATTTCGTTATTACAAGGTAAGAAATTTATTGTATATCCACTTTTGCACCCAGTTCTTGCAAATGGGTAAAGAAATCGGTATAAGATTTATTAATCGCTTCTGCCTCTGTTATTTCAATGGGCCCGTTCGCTACTAATGCAGCTACTCCGCAGGCCATGGCAATTCTATGATCGTGTTGAGAGAAAACAGTAGCTGATTGAATAACAGCTCCGCCTTGAATAAGCATCTCGTCTCCAACTAAATCAATTTGAACACCCATTTTTGCAAATTCCGTTTGCAAAGTAAGTCCTCTATCACTTTCTTTATGCGCTAGTCTGCTTACTCCTTTTATTTTAGTAATACCATTACATACACTGGCTAAAGCTACAAGTGGAGGAAATAAATCAGGACAATCGGTTGCATCAAATTCAAAAGCAATTAAACCATTAAAATAATTTGAATTTTTATTAGAGTTATTACTTGAAACATCCGCCGAAGGGCCTATCAAAATGCCATCTTGCTCTTGCTTCATATTGGCTTTTGCACTTATAAGCGCGTCTATTATTTTTTTATCGGCCTGTGTAGAATTTAATTGTAAACCTTTCACTTTAATAGGACCAGCAATGGCGCCAGCTACTAATAAAAATGCAGCGCCGCTCCAATCGCCTTCTACTGTGTATTCAATAACAGGTTTTAAAGGTACATGTGCTAAAAAACGGAAGCTTTCATAGTTTGTATGTTCCACTTTCCAACCAAATGCATTCAAGACTGCCAAGGTTAAATCAATGTAGGGTTTGCTTTTTAAGTCCAGTACTTTTATTTCAATACCTTGTTTTTCAGTAGCCGCGTAGGCCATTAACATACCTGTTAAAAATTGAGAACTTAAAGAACCATCAATAGTAATATTTGCAGGAACTAAAGGACCTTGAATTGCTATGGGTAAAAAACCTTTTTGAGACTGAACTTTTACACCCACCTTAGGCAATATTTCATCAAAAAAATGCATGGGTCTTTTCACCAAGCTTCCTTTGCCTTCAATATTTATTAATTCACTACTTAATGCTGCAATAGGTGTAAACATTCGAATACCTAATCCACTTTCCCCACAGTTCATTGAAGGGCCAATAGGTTTTACGCCATTAGAGTTCACTACTATACTGCCCGCATTTGCCTTTTCATTAACAAGTTTTTCTGTTTCAACAATAGCTCCTAGTTTCTGAATCACATCTAGGGCTGCTAAATCATCATTCGAGTGACCAGGATTATGTATAATAGTTTTGCCTATATGAATTAAAGCGGCTGCGCATGCTCTTTGCATAGAGCTTTTGCTTGCTGGTGCAATCTGCGAACCACTTAACTTACTTGGATGAACTATCGCACGCATTTTAAGAATATAACTTAATTAATTTTTCTAATGATTTCATAGGTACCGTTTGATACACAGCCTTACCCATTTTTTGCAAAAGCACATATTGCATACCCGCAGTGGCTTTTTTCTTGTCTTTCTGCATGACTTGCATAGCTTCATTTATATCGAATCGCATACTTGTAGGTAGTCCGTATTTTTTCAAAGTATCTACCAATAAGCCAGCATCCTTAAAGCCTTCAAGTACTTGAGAAATTTTAGCAGCATAGACCATCCCAATACTAATGGCATGGCCATGCAATAATGCATGTTGGTTTTCAATGGCATGTCCAAGGGTATGTCCGAAATTCAGCAATTTGCGATCGCCTTTTTCAAACTCATCTTTTTGTACCACTTTTACTTTTATCTGCACATTTTTTTCAATTAATAGCTGTAAGGCTTTTTTATTTTCCTGATAATAAGAAAGATGATGACT
>CAITGN010000235.1:0-11052 GCA_903891965.1 uncultured Bacteroidota bacterium | reverse complement strand
GGAACAATGAAACGCATTTATTAAAAGTAAGACAGGATAGTTCTGGCATTTGGGAAGGGTTTATTCCTGGCGTTTTAGCGGGAGAAGTTTATAAGTATCATATTCATGGCTATAAAGGAGTGAAGCTAGACAAGGGTGACCCCTTTGCACATTATTGGGAGTTAAGGCCGTTGACAGCCTCCATTACTTGGCAAACAAATTATACTTGGAAGGATACCAAGTGGATAGAGCAAAGAAAAATTAAAAACAGAACAGACCAACCATATTCTGTTTATGAAGTGCATTTGGCAAGTTGGATGCGCCCCGACAAAAACAATGAAAATTCTTATAATTCCTATACCCAACTTATTAGCTTACTGGTTCCTTATGTAAAAGAAATGGGCTTTACGCATGTGGAGTTCATGCCTGTGATGGAACATCCTTTTGATGGTAGCTGGGGTTATCAAGGGGTAGGATTTTTCGCGCCTACTTCTCGTTTTGGTAATCCGCAAGAGTTTGCTGCCTTGGTAGAAGCCTTTCATGCAGCTGAAATTGGAGTCATCGTTGATTGGGTGCCTTCTCATTTTCCTTACGATGCCCATGGTTTATTTATGTTTGATGGCACCAATACTTATGAGTATGCCGATATGAGAAAGGGCTATCATCCCGATTGGAACTCCTATATATTCAATTATAAAAGAGGAGAGGTAAAATCTTTTTTAATTAGTAGTGCGCGTTTTTGGTGTGATCAATTCCATATAGACGGCTTAAGGGTAGACGCGGTAAGTTCTATGTTAAAATTGGATTATAGCAGAGAAGAAGGTGAATGGGAGCCCAATGAGTTTGGAGGGAATGGCAATATAGAAGCCATTGCTTTTATAAAAGACTTAAATGAAACCTTATACCGAGACTTTCCTTATATACAAACCATTGCAGAGGAAGCCTCTGACTGGCCAGGCATTAGCAAGCCCACTTTTATGGATGGACTGGGCTTTGGTATGAAGTGGATGATGGGTTGGATGCACGATACATTAGATTATTTTAAATTGGATCCTTTATTTAGGTCTTTGCATCAGGATAAGTTTTCTTTTTCCATGATGTATTTTTATGACGAGAGTTTTATGTTGCCTTTAAGTCATGATGAAGTGGTACATGGCAAAAGCCCCATGATTTATAAAATGCCTGGAGATGACTGGCAGAAATTTGCGAACCTGAGATTGATGTATACTTATATGTTTATGCATCCTGGTGCTAAATTATTATTTATGGGTAATGAATTTGCTGCTACCAAGGAGTGGAATTATACTACTGAATTACAATGGGACTTACTCCAAATAGAATCTCATGCTGGTATGCGAAAAACTGTGCAAGCCTTAAATGAAATATATAAAAATAACCCTGCTTTATTTGAACTACAATTTGATCCTAAAGGTTTTGAATGGGTAGAAATTAACAAAAGGGAAGAAGCCGTCATTGCTTTTAAAAGAAAAGGGCTAAAACCAGAAAACGATGTATTGGTCGTCATGAATATGACACCCGTGCCAAGACATCAATTTCCTATTCATGTGCAAGGGAAAAAAGTTTGGTCGGAAATTTTTAACTCTGATGCCAAGATGTATGGAGGTGCCGGAGACTTAACCAATACAAGCATTAAAGTAACACCTCAAGATGAAAAAGGGGATTGGAATCAGTTATTACTGAATTTACCAGCCTTATCTGCCATTGTTTTAGCATAAATTCTAAGAATTGAATGGCCTTATAATATGCTCAATTTCAATACTTTATTTATTGATGCATCAATATTAATTGCTGTACGAACATTTTAAGTCAAGTTTTCCACATCTAAGTAGAATTGATCATTGTTAACAATAAGGAAACAATATCTATTGAACTTTGTATTGTAATCCAAAACCTAAAAAACAAAATGTATGAAAGCTACTAACAAAGCAATGTTGTATGAAGCCGTTTCGGAATTTATACAGTTGCACGCCTTCGATCATTTATTGGACAATGAATTAGCACAGTTGAAAAGATTATTGAATGCTTACACAGTATCTGAAGAAGGTACTGAAGAAATGCATGAAATTGGCTGCAAATTAATTCCCTTGTTAGGCAAGGCTAATTTCTTTGTAGAAACCATTTCACCTGCTGCCATTCAATTATGGTTTTATGCTTTATCCTACAATGAAATACCTATTGGTGGTATGATGCAGGATTTTAGCAGTACCAATGAATTAGTGAATTAGATTTAATAAAGTTTTTGCTTTATTAAATAGTGATATTAGAAAAGGCCTCCTTTTTAAGGGAGGCCTTTTCTGTAATTATTATTATTGATTTTGTTCTTTCTACTATAAAATTAGAGATTTTATTTTTCTAATTTAATAGAATCAAGTACTAGAATAATCCCTTTGTTAATTTGGTTTTACCTTCTCCAATTTTGAAACCGTTATGATAAATTTCTACTAAATATTCACCTTCTGTAAAGCTGATATTTTTGATATCATAGCTAACTGGTAAATCTTTGTTTTGCTCGTATTGAACAGATAATTTATTAGAATACGCTTTAGCGCCATCTTCTCTAGTATTGATTTTGCCTGCTTCATTAAAAGCTTTACCATCTGGACCCGTAATGCAAACAAATAACTCTTGTGCGCCAGTTGGTGTGATTTTGTTTCTGTCAATTTGGAAAGACAAACGAATGGTATTGGCTCTTTTAGTATTAGTTGTTTTTTTCTCTGTACCGTCATCTTTAATTCTTAAAGACTGAATGCTAAAAGTAGAAGCGTGTAAAGTGGATCCAATATCTTGTAATCTTTCTTTCTCTTTTTGTGTAGCTGTTAAATTCGTATTTAAAGTAGTATTCGTTGTGTTTAACACTTCGTTTTTAGCAGTTAAATCTTTGTTTTCAGCTTGTGCCTTACTAAGGTCTGCAAATAGGTTAGTTACCTTGCCATTTAAATCGGCAATTAAAGTTTTAGCTTCTGCTAATTCTGCATCTGTCGCATTTTGTTTACGTAAAATAGTACTGATATTAGATTTCAATTTTTGAATCTGGTTAGACTTATCTAATAAATCACCTTGAAGGGTAGTGTTTTGATTCGTTAAAGAATCTGCTTTAGCAGACACTTCTATAAATTCAGCTTGAATTTTTGCTTTAGCACTATCAATAACAGCAATTTTATTGTCATAGGTGGTAATAATATCCACCTTTGAACTATTGAAATATATCCAAGAGCCAATAATGACTAATACTAAAACCCCAATGGTTATTTTACTGCTCATGCTAGAAGATTCGTTACTCATAAAAAATATTTAGTTTAAGGCTACAAAGATACAAAAAATGGGACAGATTACTAATAATTATAACCTAAGTTAAAAGAGGTTGATTTTTAAGCATTTATTTTCAAAAATTTTGCATTCAAGTAGGACTTATCTTTATATTTGAACATGCCTACTTCTAAAATTATTGCTAACTGGAAAAAGAATGTTTTTGATGCCGTTTATTGGCTCGAAGGTGAAGAGGCGTATTATATAGACAAGGTGGTAGACTATGCTGAAAAGCAATTACTTCCTGAAGCCGAGCAGGCTTTTAACCTGACCATTTTTTATGGAAAAGATGCAGAATGGGCTGAGATTATGAACGCTTGTAAGCGTTATCCTGTTTTTGCAGAACGCCAAGTAGTAATTATTAAGGAAGCGCAATTAATGGGGCAAATAGAGAAGTTGGAATCCTATGTAGAAAATCCAATGGCTTCTACAATTTTAATTGTAGCCTATAAGGATAAAAATATTGATGGCCGTAAAACATTTGGCAAGCTCTTAAAATCCAAAACCACTTTTATTGCTACTAAAAAAATGTATGATAGTAAGCTACCTGAATGGGTGAATGAATGGGTAGCAGAAAGAGGGTATCAGATTGCGCCAAAGGCAGTACAAATTTTAGTAGACCATATTGGCAATGATTTAAGTAGAATTCAAAATGAATTAGAAAAGCTCATAGTGAATTTGGGAGATCGCAAGAAAATGACCGAAGATGATATTGAAAAATATATTGGCATTAGTAAAGAGTACAATGCCTTTGAATTTCAAGAAGCGGTTGGTCAAAAAAACTTCGCCAAAGCCATTCGAATGATTCAATATTTCGAATCCAATAATAAAGCAGCCCCCATACAATTAATATTACCTACTTTGTATGCTTTTTTTAGTAAGATTTATGCTATCTACGGATTAAATACGAGTGATGAAAAAAGAATCATGAGCGAAGTAGGTATTTCCTTTTTTGCAGTGAAAATTTATTTAGCAGCACTCAGGCAGTATTCGTATTCAAAAGTGGAGCATGTACTTATGCTCATTCACGAATATAATTTAAGAGTAGTAGGCATTAATGACGCAGATAATACCGATGCCGATTTGTTAAAAGAGTTGGTCGTTAAAATTATGGATGTCCCTGAAAAGCAACCTGCTTAGGTATTTCAGGCATTACTATTATAAATTTATTTATAATTCTTTAAAATAGCGGCTGCGGTAATTTTGTCTTTGGCAAGTTGTGCTTTTAAAGCTTCAAGTCCATCAAACTTTACTTCTCCTCTAATATACTCATACACCATCACTGTTAAATTTTGCTCATAAATATCTTGATCAAAATCTAAAATATGTACTTCAATGACTTTCTTCTGTCCATCTACAGTGGGTCGAATGCCAATATTCATCATTCCATTATAAATAGTATTGCCTAGGCATTTTCCTTTTACTTTCACGGCATAAACTCCATTGGAAGGAATAATCTTTTCTTCATTATTTATATGCAAATTCGCAGTAGGGAACCCGATGGTTCTTCCAATTTGATTGCCTCTTACTACAAATCCATCAAATAAATAGGGATAGCCTAAAAGGGCATTGGCTTTTTCAATTTGTTGTTCTAGGATATAGTTTCTAATATGGGTAGAACTTACTATTTCATCTCCCATAATTTTTTCATGAATTTGTTCAACCTTAAAACCTAAATCAGTACCAAATTTTTGTAGCAGTTCAAAATTTCCATTGCGGCCATTTCCAAACCTATGATCATAACCTACTAAAATAGTATGCGGGTGGAAATGGTCAAATAAAAAGGTTTTAACATATGCATCGGCAGTTAAATTAGAAAAAGCATAATCAAAATTAACCACCACTAAATGGTCAATGCCTGATTGCTCTAATAAACTAATTCTTTCCTCTAGGCTGGTCAATTGTTTAATTTCTCCAGGGATAGAGGAGATGACTTTTCTAGGATGTGGATGAAAGGTAACAATGACTGTTTCTCCTCCAATTTCAAGGGCTATTTGCTTCATTCTGCTAATAATCTCTTGATGGCCTATATGCACTCCATCAAAGGCTCCCGTTGTAATAACGGCATTTTTGAAAGCAGGTAATTCTTGTAAATTGTGGTGAACAGTCATCTTCGTTGTCTAAATATGGCACAAATGTAAAACAATTGTACCTTTGTGCCACAAACCAATTTAGATTCATGTCATTGTATGCCCAACGCGGTGTCTCCGCTCAAAAAGAAGAAGTCCATGCGGCTATTAAGGATCTTGACCAAGGCTTATATCCCAATGCTTTTTGTAAGTTATATGCCGACTATTTAGGAGGGCAGTCTGACTATATTAATATTATGCATGCCGATGGAGCTGGCACTAAAAGTATACTAGCCTATCTCTATTGGAAAGAAACTGGAGACGCCACTGTTTGGAGAGGCATTGCACAAGATGCTATAGCAATGAATTTAGACGATTTATTATGTGTAGGTATTTATGATCAAATATTATTCTCATCCACCATTGATAGAAATAAATTAGTGATTACTGGTGATGTATTAAGTGAAGTAATCAATGGCACACAAGATTTTTTTAATACGCTGAAAAAATTCGGCATTCAAATTGAATTTTTAGGAGGCGAAACTGCCGATGTAGGGGATGTAGTGAGAACTATTGCAGTGAATGGTACGATGACAGCCAGATGGCCTAAATCAAAACTTATTACCAATGATAAAATTGCTGCAGGACAAGTGATTGTTGGGTTTTCTAGTTATGGGCAAGCAAGTTATGAATCGTCTTATAATAGTGGCTTAGGTAGTAATGGACTTACCAGTGCAAGACATGATGTTTTAGAACATTCTTATGCAAAAAAGTATCCTGAAACTTTTGAACCAAGTTTAAAAGAGGAAGTGGTTTACATTGGAAAAAATAAGATGACCGATACAGTAGAGGTACCTGGTTTTGGTAATATTAGTATTGGTAAATTATTATTAAGCCCTACCAGAACTTATGCGCCACTTGTGAAAGCTATACTGGATAAGCATTTTGAAGCAGTTAAGGGAATGATACATTGTAGTGGGGGTGGTCAAACAAAATGTATGAAGTATTTGCCTGGGCCTATGCGTATTGTGAAAGATAATTTTTTAGAAGTACCTCCTATATTTAATTTAATTCAAGAAAATTCTGGAGCCAACGCAAAAGAAATGTATCAGGTATTTAATATGGGCCACCGTTTAGAAATTTTTACGGACGAGGCGTCAGCAAGCGCATTAATAGCCTTGGCTAAAACATTTAATATTGAAGCACAAATTATTGGAAGAGTAGAAGCGTCTACTCAAAAAGAATTAATTTTAAAAGGAAGTTTTGGAACAGAAAGTTTTAGCTATTAATTTTAAAACACTAACAAAATAAGATATGAGCGAAATAGTAGTGCAATTAGAAAATGTAAATATTTATCAAAGTGGTAATCTCATTTTGCAAGATGTGAATTTTACTGTTCAAAAAGGGGAGTTTGTGTATTTGGTTGGTAAAACAGGAACTGGAAAAAGTAGTTTATTGAAATCATTATATGGTGAAGTAACTATTACTGAAGGAAAAGGGTTGGTGGTTGGCTTTGATTTAAAAGATATGGACTGGAAGAAACTTCCTTTTTTAAGAAGAAATTTAGGGGTGGTATTTCAGGACTTTCAATTATTAACCGATAGAAATGTGCATGAGAACCTACGTTTCGTGTTAAAGGCCACAGGCTGGGAAGACGAGCGTTTGGTAGAGCAAAAAATAGAAGATGTACTAGCTAAAGTGGGGCTTCAAAATAAAGGCTTTAAAATGACCTATGAGATGAGTGGGGGCGAGCAACAAAGAGTAGATATAGCCAGGGCCTTATTAAACTCCCCTAAATTAATACTAGCAGACGAGCCTACAGGCAGTTTAGACCCTGAAACTAGTGACGAAATCATGCAATTATTATTCCAAATAGCCAAGGATGATGGAACGGCTATTGTGATGGCTACACACGACTTTATGGTCGTTAATAAATTCCCTTCAAGAACCTTGGCTACCATTGGAGGTAGGCTAATTCCACAGGTTTAATTTTTCTCCACTAATTGTACACAAAACAGCATATAGGCCTTGAATTCTTGGCTCTTTTTCTTATGTTCGCAGACATAAAATAGAAGATAACAAGTGAGACTAAAGTCATTAGAAATCAAAGGGTTCAAGAGCTTTGCTGACAAAACAATTGTAAGTTTTGATGAGGGAATTACGGGCATTATCGGGCCAAATGGTTGTGGTAAAAGTAATATCATTGATAGCATAAGATGGGTAATTGGAGAACAGAAAATTTCAGCTTTAAGAAGTGAGAATTTAGATTCTTTAGTTTTTAACGGAAGTAAAACCAGATCGGCTAGTAGTATGGCAGAAGTGAGCCTTACTTTCGAGAATACTAAAAACTTATTACCTACAGAATTTAGCACCATCACCGTAACGCGTCGTTTTTATAAAAACGGAGAGAGTGAATATCGTTTAAATGATGTGGCATGTCGTTTGAAAGACATCCATAATTTATTCTTAGATACAGGGGTGAGTACCGATAGCTATGCCATTATTGAATTAGGCATGGTGGATGATATCATTAAGGATAAAGACAATAGTCGTCGTAGAATGTTAGAACAAGCTGCGGGTATTACTATTTACAAAACAAGAAAGAAAGAAGCGAAGAATAAATTAGATGCGACTGAACAAGATTTAGCGCGTATTGAAGATTTATTATTTGAAATTAATAATCAGCTTAAAACTTTAGAGAACCAAGCTAAAAAAGCAGAAAAGTATTTTGAAATCAAAAAAGATTACAAAGACACTGCCATTGAGCTTGCGAAGGCCTCTTTAGAAGGTTTTAATATTAGCTATAAAGAGCTGAACGACCAACAAGAAGCAGAAACAGACAAGAAATTTCAATTAGAAGCTGCCATTGCATTGGAAGAAGCTGCCTTAGAACAGGAGCGTGTAGTCTTCATTGAAAAAGAGAAAGGCTTACAGTCTTTACAACACCAATACAACGATAGTTTATCTACACTTAGAACCAAAGAGAATGATAAAAACTTAGCGGCTCAGCGTTTAGATTATCTAAACGATAAAGAAGCTTCTTTACAAGAGTTTTTATTAAAAGCAGAAGGACAATTAAAAACCATTGGTGACTCTATTGAGTACACAAAATTACAAGTTGTTGAGGAAGAAAAGATATACCAAGATTTTAAAACAAGGGTTGATCAATCTCAAACTGCTTTAACTGAAAAAAGAGATTCATTCGATAGTCAAAGATCTATCTTAGATAATTTACGTCAGTCTTATCAACAAATTCAAAGAAATCAATTTGATGCGGAAAAGAAAGTAGCCGTATCCGATACTTCTATTCAAAACGTTCAAAGATCTCATCAACAATTAGAAGAAGAACAAAATCATAGAGTAGGACAAATTTCCGATATTACTTCTCAGTTAGCTTCCAAAGAAGCAGACTTAGAAAGCAAGAAAGCAAATTTAGCAGCATTGCAAATTCAGCATGATAATGCAAGAGCTAGTATATTCGAAACCCAGGAGCAATTAGAAATACTAAGATCTGAATTAGCAGAACAAACTAGAAAATTAGACGCTAAGAAAAACGAATACGATTTATTAAAGAGCTTAGTAGATTCTATGGAAGGTTATCCAGAGAGTGTGAAATTCTTACATAAGAACACGGGCTGGAATCATCAAGCGCCTATTTTATCAGATATATTATATGTTCAAGAAGCCTACCGTGCAGCGGTGGAGAATGTGCTTGAGCCTTATTTAAACTATTATGTAGTCAATGATTTAAAAGAGGGTATGCAAGCCGTTCAATTATTAGATGACAATAAAAAAGGCAAGGCCAATTTCTTCTTATTAGACCAATTAAACGGAGCTTCAGCCAATACAGCACCTGCTAATACCATAGCAGCTTTATCCGTAATTGAAATAGATAGCAAGTATAGCGCTTTAGCAAATCATTTATTAGGCAATGTATTTATTGCTGAAAATGAGTCTGCTTTATCGGGCGATTATGCTGGTATTATTTTAGAGAAAACAGGTAAGTATGTAAGAGGTAAGTATACATTAACGGGAGGTAGCGTAGGTTTATTTGAAGGAAAGAAAATTGGACGTGCTAAGAATTTAGAAAAATTATTGGAAGATATACAAGCACAAGAAAAAGTAGTGAATGATTTAAAAGCTACTATTCAAACACAACATAATTCTGTATTACAGTTTAATGAGCTTTTGAAAGAAAATGAAATTCGTGCAACTGAACAATCTGTGAATACTTTAATCAATGAAGTATTTGCCAATAAGAACAGATTAGAGAACTTGCAATTAGCACAGTCAGCTGCTATTATTAAGTTAAAAGAGTTTGAAGATAAGATTACGGAAGAACATACCGCTATTGCAGATACAAGAATTGCATTAGAGGCCTTGAATTTATCTTTGCAACAAACACAGTCTAATTTAAATGATGTTGAGTTAGCGTATCAAGCAGCTGAACAAGCTTATCATTTAGCTTCTGGTGAGTTCAATGAAATGAATTTGCAACTAACTAAACAATACAGCAAAATTGAGGCATTGCAACAAGAGGTTCTATTTAAGGAAAATCAATTAAATGATTTACATGCTCAAATACAAACCAATAGTGTTCAATTAACGGAAGCAAGTGCTGCCATTGTGGATAGCCGTGCAGAATTAGCTCAATTAGAAGAAGACTTGGTGAAGCTTTTAAAAACGAAGGAAGATGAAGAGTCTATATTAAATGAAGCAGATCAGGCCTATTATAATTTAAGAAACAATCTACAAGAGAAGGAGAGTGCCTTAAGAATGCAGATTAAGTCTAAGGAATTAATTGATCAATTAATCAATGAAATCAAAGACCAACTGAATAATTTAAAATTACAGTTGTCTGGGATGAAAGAAAGATTAAACGTAGAGTTTAAAGTTGAATTAGAGGAAATCTTAGACGAAGGCAGGGCTACTGAAATCTCATTAGAGGAACTACAAGCCAGCGCAGATAGAATGAAGAAGCGTTTGGAGAATATGGGTGAAGTGAATCCAACAGCCATTGAAGCCTATACTGAAATGAAAAAGCGTTATGATTTCATCTTAGAACAAAAGAATGACTTAGTAACTGCTAAAGAAAGTTTAATGCTAACTATTCAAGAAGTAGAAGCGACAGCCAATAAAGCCTTCTTAGAAACTTATAATCAAGCAAGAGAAAACTTCCAAAAGGTATTTAAAGCCTTATTTACAGAAGAAGATTCTTGTGACTTAATATTAGTAGATCCTGAAAACTTAGCCGACACTGCAGTGGAAATTGTAGCTCGTCCTAAGGGTAAGAAACCTTCTTCTATTAGTCAATTAAGTGGAGGAGAGAGAACTTTAACAGCCACTGCAATGTTATTTGCCATTTATTTAATTAAGCCAGCACCATTCTGTATATTAGATGAGGTTGATGCGCCATTAGATGATGCCAACGTAGGTAAGTTTACACAAATGATTCAGAAATTTAGTGATAAATCTCAATTCATTATTGTAACACACAATAAGCAAACTATGAGTGCTGTGGATGTGATATATGGTGTGACGATGCAGGAGCCTGGTGTAAGTAAACTAGTCCCTGTTGACTTTAGAAGTTTGAGTAACTAAACTATTTTATAAATTCGCTTTAAGAGTCCTTGGTAGTAATACTAGGGGCTCTTTTAATTTAGAACCTTTTTTGAAT
>CAITGN010000234.1:0-4127 GCA_903891965.1 uncultured Bacteroidota bacterium | reverse complement strand
TTTTACAATTAGTAGGACTTGTTTCTGTAAGTACTTTCACCACGGCCCTTCCTTTAGCCTTGCTTTTTTCTTCTATCATGACTTTTGGAAATTTAGGAGAAAGCTTTGAGCTCATAGCCATTAAGGCTGCGGGCATTCCACTGATACGTTTTATGCGTCCGCTATTTTTATTCACCATTTTTTTAGCGGGTATTGCTTTTTTATTTTCGAATAATATTATTCCGGTAACGCAAATGAAGCTTACCAATTTAAAATATGAAATTATTATAGCCAAGCCTGCCATTGATTTAAAGGAAGGTATCTTCTATGATAAAATAGATGGTTATGTAATTAAATTAGGCAAGAAAGAATCGAATGATAGTGTCATGCATAATATTACCATCTTTGAAAAAAGATTTGGACTACAAGATAATTTAATCATGGCCGAGTCGGGTGTAATGCGCGTGTCTAAAAATAAAAAGTTTTTAGAATTTGTCATGTATAATGGATGGCGCTATCAAGAAAGAGGAGCACGCAGTACCACTAATACAGAATTCACCAGGCTGTATTTTAAAGAGTATAAAAAAATATTTGACCTGAAAAGTTTTCAGATGAATAAGAGTAGTGATATTTTGTACGATCCAAAAATGTTAAGCGTTAGACAACTGAGTAAGGCCATGGATTCTTTACAAAATAAAGACGCCTACTTTATTAAAAAGACCAATGCCGATGTGGCTTCCTATTTAAAGTTCATGAACTTTAAAGATAGTAGTCAACTTTTTACAGCAAAGAAAAATATTACCCCTTTAAAAAGCTTTGACAAACTTATTCCCGACTCTTTAATAAGCAGTATTCAACTCACCTCGGGCTATCAATTCTCCTCCCTTTTATATAATCTTACGGCCATCTCAGATACTTATAAAGAAAATAAAAAAGCAAGTTCTTTACATGGAATAGAATGGCATCGAAAGTTTACATTATCCTTTGCTTGCTTTGTACTTTTTTTAATAGGCGCTCCACTGGGTTCCATTATTAGAAAAGGAGGACTAGGTACCCCCTTGGTTTTAGCCATTATTTTCTTTGTCCTATTTTTCTTACTCAATAATTTTGGAGAGAAATTAGCTAAATCGGGACAGTGGGACGTGTTTTCAGGTATGTGGATGTCATCCATTATTTTAATACCTATTGGCCTATTTTTAACCTACAAGGCGATGCGTGATTCACAGCTCTTCAACCAGGAATTTTACTACCGACTTTTACAGCCAATTAAAGTAACTTTACAGAAGTACTTTAAAAAATAATATCATGTCAAAATCAACTCAAAACAGACGTCAGTTTATAGCTACATCTGGTAAAGCGGGTATGGCCCTTGCCGCAATGCCCCTAATGTCAAAAATAAATTTTCCGTCTAGTGCTTTCATGGCTGCAAATGAATACGCACAACAGCCTTTAAATTATGGCTATGCTGCATTGGAACCATTTATTGATGCTATGACCATGGAAATACATTATACAAAACATGCCGCTACTTATGCTAAAAATTTAGCAGATGCAGCGCTTGCAGAAAAACTAGATACTACACAAACAAATTTGAAGCAACTATTAAATACCATTTCATCCTATTCGGTAAAAATGAGAAATAATGCAGGCGGCCATTTTAATCATGAAAT
Source organism: uncultured Bacteroidota bacterium (assembly GCA_903891965.1). Lineage (GTDB taxonomy): Bacteria > Bacteroidota > Bacteroidia > Chitinophagales > Chitinophagaceae > Sediminibacterium. Next base: position 2,478 of record CAITGN010000234.1, on the reverse strand, counting down.
GTTTTGGCAGGTGATGAAACCTGCTCCTGCCACTTTACCCACTGGTGAATTAGCAGAAGCCATTAATAAAAGTTTTGGTTCATTGGAGAATTTTAAAACCGCTTTTGGCGATGCGGCTAAAACAAGATTTGGTAGCGGTTGGGCTTGGTTAATAGTGAAAGCAGATAATAGTTTAGCTGTTTGCTCTACGCCTAACCAAGACAACCCACTTATGAATATAGCGGAAACAAAAGGCGCCCCTATACTTTGTTTAGATGTTTGGGAACATGCTTACTATTTAAAATATCAAAACAAACGTCCCGACTACATCAACGCTTGGTGGAATTTAGTGAATTGGGAATTCGTTCAGAAAAAATTTACTGAAGCAAAACAGGCTTAATTCATTTCCAATTGTACCCCTTGCAAAAGTCAAAGCAAAATTTAAAGATTCAGTTTTTTGTAACAAGTTTAAGTATCATCTTATTTGTACTTAAATTTATTGCCTATTTCATGACGCATTCTTTGTCTGTTTTATCAGATGCATTAGAAAGTATTGTGAATGTTTTAGCAGGTTTAATTGGACTCTATAGTTTATATATAGCTTCAAAGCCTAAAGACAAAGACCATCCTTATGGACATGGCAAGGCCGAATTCATTTCTGCAGCTTTTGAAGGAAGTTTAATTATTACAGCAGGCTTTATAATATTATACGAATCTATCATTACCTTTTTTGAACCCAGTACCTTACATGGACTAGACAATGGTATTTGGATTTTGCTTTCTACTGCAGTACTAAATATGGCAGCAGGCCTTGGCGCAAAAGCCATTGGAAAGAAAAATAAATCTTTAGCATTAAGCTCAAGTGGCCAACACTTATTAATTGATAGCTACACCACTTTTGCAGTAGCCATTGGCATAGGTCTAGTAATTTATACTGGCTATAAAACCATTGATGCTATTATTGCTATTGGCATGGGCTTATGGATTATTTACAATGGGTATAAGATTATTAGAGAATCGCTAGCGGGTATTATGGATGAAGCCGACCTAGCCTTACTAGAAGAAGTCATAGCAGAAATTAATTTATCAAGGAATGAAAAATGGATTGACCTGCATAATTTAAGAGTTATAAAATATGGCGCTTTAATGCATATCGACTGCCACTTAACCGTGCCTTGGTATTTTAATGTACATGAAGCACATGGTGCAGTAGATGATTTTACTAGGCTTATAAAAAATAAATTTGGAGACAGTGTGGAATTTTTTGTACACACCGATGGTTGTATGCCTTTCAGTTGTCCTATTTTCACCATTGAATCCTGTGAAAAAAGAAAGTCGCCCTTTGAAAAAAAATTAAATTGGAATGTAGAAAATGTTTTATCAGATAGTAAACATCAATTAGCATAAATAAATAAATAAACATCCTAAAAATTTATTTTAAAAATTACAGCATATGAAAGCATGGATCGAATATCAAGAAAAAAATAAAGACCGTTTTTTAGAGGAGCTATTAGCCTTATTACGCATACCCAGTGTAAGTGCGAAAACCGAGCACAATGGTGATATGCTAGCCTGTGCCAAAGCTGTAGAAAAATCTTTGCAAGAAGCAGGCGCGCCCATTACAAAAATTTATGAAACAGAAGGCCATCCAATAGTTTACGCTGAAATTAATGTAGATCCTAAACTACCCACTGTGCTTGTTTATGGCCATTATGATGTGCAACCGGCAGAACCTTTAGAGTTATGGCATAGCAGCCCTTTTGATCCTACTATTAAGGATGGCAAAATATTTGCACGTGGCGCTTGCGATGATAAAGGACAATTTTATATGCATGTGAAAGCCTTAGAAATTATGACTAAGACGAATTCACTTTGCACGAATATTAAATTCATTATTGAAGGGGAAGAAGAAATTGGTAGCCCTAACCTTGCAGCCTTTGTTAAAACACATACCGATTTATTAAAGGCCGATGTTATTTTAATTAGCGATACCGCTATGATTAGCATGGATACTCCATCCATTGATATTGGCGTAAGAGGTTTAAGTTATATCGAACTAGAAATTACAGGACCTAACAGAGATTTACATAGTGGAGTGTATGGTGGTGCAGTGGCCAACCCCATTACTATTTTATCTAAAATGATTGCTTCATGTCATGATGAAAATAATCATATTACTATTCCAGGATTTTATGACGATGTAATTGTATCCACCGATGCAGAAAGAAAAAAAATGGCAGAAGCGCCTTTTGATGAAAATGAATTCAAAGCCGATTTAGGTATACAAAATGTATGGGGTGAAAAAGGATACAGCACCAATGAAAGAACGGGTATACGTCCTACTTTAGAAGTGAATGGAATTTGGGGCGGGTACACTGGAGAAGGTGCAAAAACTGTTTTACCTTCTAAGGCTTTTGCAAAAATATCTTGCCGTTTAGTGCCGAACCAATCGGCAGAAAAAATAACAGCCATAGTACTTGCGCACTTTAAAAAAATTGC
>CAITGN010000233.1:0-2615 GCA_903891965.1 uncultured Bacteroidota bacterium | reverse complement strand
GTGGGTATATCAAAGTAAGTAGCGCTTTCTGTAGGGGCTGTACTGCCTCCTAAAGCCACTGCTTCCATACGCCAAGCGTCTAAATTGGTAATATAGTTGTCCTTACCTTCCTTATTCCACTTAGACCCCTTTATATTAAAGAGTACTTTTACGGTGTCTCCTAGGTTAAAGCGGTCAGGCATAGTGGTACGGTCCTGAACACATTGAAATTTAACATAATTTGTTATTGTTTTACCGTTGATATCATCGGTTTTTTCAACAACAAATTCCCTTGTTTTAAAGGTCTCTTTTCTCTGAATGATTTCGTATTTAGCAATTAATTTGCCGGTTAATTCGTAGCTCATAGTTATGATTATATAGGTAAAGGTAGTATTTAAAGGCCAAATCTAAATACTTGCCCTGTAATGCAAATAACTATTAGTTTTTTAAGAAAAATAAATAATTAAAAATAAGTGGATAACTATCAATATTTAAGAAAAAGGCTATATCTTGAACGCCTGATTAGGGGGTAAGAAACATGGGGTTTGTAGGGTTTTGGGGACATGTAAAAAAAACCAAATAAAAAAGTTTTTTTTTCAACAATAAGTCGTCATATTCGCATTCCGGTTTACAATTCCTTAATCCAGGGTTGAAGATCAAAACGTACCTTTTTTTAATTATACAAAGAGCAAGAAGTAAGATGGCTAAGAGCGCAGATTTAATTTGGAGTAACTGCTTAAAGATTATTAAGGATATTGTCGAATGGCAGCATTTCAAAACATGGTTCGAGCCAATTCAACCGGTTGATTTAAAAGACAACGTTTTACTGATTCAAGTTCCCAGCCAATTTTTTTACGAGTATATCGAGGAGCACTATGTTAACTTATTAGCTAAGACTTTAAAACGTGAGCTTGGCAAAGAAGCTAGACTAGAGTATCGTATCATGGTTGATAGCGGAAACAACAAGAAAGGTTCAATGGATGTTCCGGCTAGCGGCATGAAAACTTACAATAACAACGAGATGAACTTCCCGTTGGTGATTGACAACCCTGTGAAAAATCCGTTTGTGATCCCTGGGTTGAAGAAAATGCAAATTGACCCTCAATTAAACCATAATTATACATTTGAATCCTTTATTGAAGGGGATTGCAATAGGGTAGCGCGCCGAGCTGGTAAAACAGTAGCTGAAAAGCCAGGAGCCAATTCCTTTAATCCTTTGGTTATTTATGGAGGAGTAGGTTTAGGTAAAACACATTTAGCTCAAGCTATTGGAAATGACGTAAAACGCATTCACCCGAATAAGGTGGTTTTATATGTGAGTTCTGAAAAATTCATTAATCAGTTCCAAGATCATAGTCGCAATAATGCCATTAATGACTTTATTCATTTTTATCAATTAATAGATGTCTTAATTATAGATGATGTTCAGTTTTTTAACAGAGCTGAAAAATCTCAAGATGCCTTTTTTGCCATCTTCAACCATTTACACCAAAGCGGTAAACAATTGGTTTTAACTTCTGATAAAGCCCCTAAGGACTTAGAAGGTTTACAAGAGCGTTTACTAAGTCGTTTCCGTTGGGGATTAAGTGCCGATATTCAAGTGCCAGATTACGATACCCGTATTGAAATTTTGGAAAAGAAAATGAAGGCCGATGGTTTAGATATGCCAAAAGAAGTGGTGAAGTATGTAGCCTATAATATTAACACGAATGTGAGAGAATTAGAAGGTGCTTTGATATCCTTATTAGCACAGTCTTCTTTGAATAAAAAAGAAATTGATGTTGAATTAGCGAAGAAAGTATTACGCAACTTTGTGAAAACAAGTAGTAAAGAAATTACTATCGACGCTATACAAAAAATGGTTTGTGAATTCTTCGAAGTACCTTATGATAAATTGTTACAAAAAACACGTAAGCGTGAAATTGTACAAGCGCGTCAAATTACCATGTACTTAGCAAAGGCATTCACAAAGAATTCTTTGAAAACAATTGGAGAGCATTTTGGAGGACGAGATCATACGACGGTTATACATTCTTGCCAAACGGTGAAGGACTTAATGGATACCGACTCTATGTTCAGAGAGAACGTAATGGAACTTACTCAAAAAGTGCAGTTAGCGGCTATGTAAGAAGCCCTTTTACCACTACAAATTATTAAATAACTATATTCTGGTCCGGAACGAACTTTATTTGAGTTTATTCCGGACTTTTTTTAGGTATTTAAGGCCAAGCTGCTTATTTTTGCAGCCCTCGAAAGAGGTTTTGGAGGAGAGGTGGATGAGTGGCTGAAATCAGTAGTTTGCTAAACTGCCGTACGGGTTAAACTGTACCAAGGGTTCGAATCCCTTCCTCTCCGCTCTCATTTAGTTCTTGGATTAGATATAAAGTAGTAGAATACACCGGAAACAATATTTACTAGGCAACTGGTAAAAGGAACGGGAAGTAGCGCAGTCCGGTAGCGTACCTGGTTTGGGACCAGGTGGTCGCAGGTTCGAATCCTGTCTTCCCGACCAAAAAAGAAAACAAAGCCTCAACGAAAGTTGGGGCATTGTTATTTAACGAATGAGCAAATCAAGTTTACTTGAATTTGTGAATGAGTTAAATAACATAAAGGCCACGAAGTGGACTTTTGTTTAT
>CAITGN010000232.1:0-2427 GCA_903891965.1 uncultured Bacteroidota bacterium | reverse complement strand
TTTAAACCAAGACGAAGCAACGGCTGAAAAAGAATTTAAATGGTGGTTAGATATTTTTGGAGAAGATTATTATATCGAAATTCAAAGACATCAAATTCCGGAGCAAGCAACCATTAATGCGCAACTTTTAAAGTTTGCTAAGAAATTTAAAGTGCCTGTTATTGCCACCAACGATAGTCACTATATAAATGAGGACGATGCCAATGCGCATGATATATTATTATGTATTAATACAGGAGAAAAACAAGCCACTCCGGGCTTCGACGATTTTGTAAACGATGAGTTGCAAATAAAAAATAGAAGATTTAAATTTCCGAATAACGAATTTTATTTTAAGACCCAGGATCAAATGAAAGCTCTATTTAGCGATTTACCTGAGTCCATTGACAATACCAATGCTATTGTAGACAAAGTAGATGTACTAAATTTAAAAAAAGATATTCTACTTCCTGCCTTCCCTATTCCTAAGGAATTCCAAATTCATAAGGAAGCAAATATGAATCAGTGGGAATTATTAAAACATTTAACCTGGGAAGGAGCACATAAAAGATATCCTGAAATTACCACTGAATTACAAGAGCGAATAGATTTTGAATTATTCACTATTCGCACCATGGGTTTTGCAGGTTACTTTTTAATTGTAAGTGATTTTATTCAAGCAGGCAGAAACATGGGTGTGTTTGTAGGGCCTGGTAGAGGTTCTGCCGCAGGCTCTGTGGTGGCTTATTGTATAGGTATTACCAATATTGATCCTATTAAATATCAATTACTATTTGAGCGTTTCTTAAATCCCGATCGTAAGAGCATGCCCGATATTGATACGGACTTCGATGACGAGGGCCGTCAAAAAGTAATTGACTATGTAGTAGATAAATATGGTAAGGAACAAGTAGCACAAATTGTGACCTATGGTACCATGGCTGCAAAAAGTAGTATCAAGGATGTAGCCCGTGTAATGGACTTGCCTTTATCTGAATCTAATTTACTAGCCAAACTCGTTCCCGATAAACCAGGTACAGAATTAAACAGATGTTTACATGCACCGCTAACGGTGAAAGAAGGTGAAAAATCATTGGCAGAAAGAGAAGGATACCAGCCAGAAGATATTGACAACGTAAAAAAATTACGAGAAATATATAAAGGCAATGATTTACGCGCAGCCGTTTTACATGAAGCAGAACGTTTAGAAGGATCTATTCGTAATACGGGTATACACGCAGCAGGTATCATTATTGCCCCTAGCGATTTAACTGAAATTATGCCGGTGGCTACTGCCAAGGATTCTACTTTATGGGTTACACAAATTGAAGGAAGTGTAATTGAAGAAGCCGGTGTACTTAAGATGGACTTCTTGGGATTAAAAACACTTTCTATTTTAAAAACGGCACTTGAATTAATTAAACAAAATCATGGCATTACCATTGATTTAGATTTAATACCACTTGACGACGCCAAAACTTTTAATTTATATCAAAGAGGTGAAACCAATGCTACTTTTCAATTTGAAAGTGTGGGCATGCAAAAACATTTACGCGATTTAAAGCCCGATAAATTTGCCGACTTAATTGCCATGAACGCCTTGTACCGTCCAGGTCCAATGGCCTATATTCCCAATTTCATTGAGCGTAAACATGGTCGTGAATTAATTAAGTATGATTTACCTGTAATGGAAGAAATTCTTTCCGACACTTATGGTATTACCGTGTATCAAGAACAGGTAATGTTACTCAGTCAAAAAATTGCAGGCTTTACCAAGGGCGATGCCGATGTGCTTAGAAAGGCCATGGGTAAGAAACAAAAATCGGTATTGGATAAAATGAAAGCGCAGTTTGTTTCAGGCGCTGTGAAAAATGGACATCCTGAAAATGTATTGGAAAAAGTGTGGACAGACTGGGAAGCCTTTGCACAATATGCCTTTAACAAATCGCATTCTACATGTTATGCATACTTGGCTTATCAAACTGCTTATTTAAAAGCGCATTACCCTGGAGAATATATGTCGGCTGTTTTAAACCATGCAGGAAGTATTGATAAGATTACTTTTTTCATGGAAGAGTGTAAAAGAATGGAGATAAAAGTTTTGGGTCCAGATGTGAATGAATCTTTGAGAGGTTTTTCAGTGAATAAAAAAGGAGAAATTAGATTTGGACTAGGTGGATTAAAAGGTGTGGGCGATGCAGCCATTGAAGCCATTATTACAGAAAGAAACAAAGCTGGACATTTTGAAGATATGGTAGACTTTATGAAAAGAGTTTTATCAAGAGCTGTCAATAAAAAGTCTTTAGAAAGTTTAGCTTACTCAGGAACTTTTGATTGTTTCCCCGAATACCACCGTGCACAATATTTTACCATTGCCGATGGAGATAGAATTTCAGGATTAGAAAAATTAATTGGCTATGCCCAAGCACTTCAGTCCATGACAGCAGG
>CAITGN010000231.1:0-4060 GCA_903891965.1 uncultured Bacteroidota bacterium | reverse complement strand
TTTCAAAACAACTGTAGTCTACTTGTACAGGAAATTGTAAAGCCTCTTTTTTATTTAATAAGACAGCTACTTTAACAGAGGCCGGGCTACTTGAAATTAATTGAGGTAAATAGTGGTGCAAGGTTTTTCCTGTATCAATAATATCTTCTAAAATAATAATGTCTCTTCCACTTACATTGGCTTCAAGACCAATGGCTGTAATTACATTGCCTGAAGAAGACATGCCTTTATAAGAGGCTAGTTTAATAAAGCAAACCTCGGCTTCAATAGTAATTTGTTTAAATAAATCGGCAGTAAATAAAAAAGAGCCATTCAGTATAGATAAAAATATAGGTCTTTTACCTGCATAGTCCTTGTTCAACTGATGCGCAAGCTCGGTAATTTTTTCTTGAATTTCTTTTTCACTTAAGTAGGGAACAAATTCTTTATCTAATACTTTAATACTATTCATACTTAATTATTTTTTTTACGCTTTAGAAAGCTAGGGGTGCTTATACTTTTTAGGGGAGCAGCACTAATTTTAGGTGCTTCATTGGTTTTAAATAAAACCAAGGTCGACCCCACTTGTAAGTTTTTATCTGTCACTCCTGTATTGTAAGCTTCTAAGTAATTTAATTGAATGCCTTCATTTTGACTAATATCATATAAAGTTTCTCCCGCTGCTACCAAATGCAGTTTCTTGCTTATTTCTTTTCTTTTAGGAACTAGATATAAAATTTGGTCTTTAGCAAGCAAATCTGTTTCTTCTAAATCGTTGTAGCCGTATAGTTTGTATAAGGCTATATTATAGGTATTGGCTATATCTAAAAAGGAGCTTCCTGCTTTCGCCCAAACGGCAAGTAACTGGTTGGCCTTGAATTTTCCTTTAGGGTATTCAAATGTAGCAGCACTGTTTTGCGTTTTGGTTATTAGTTTACTTGTATCTATAATACTAGCTTCTTTAAGAGGTATCTCTTTATTATTCTTGGTAGTATCTGTTGCAAGTACAGTATTTATTTTAACTGCACTGTCTTTTACTTGCTCAACGGCTATGCTGCCAATGCCATTCATAGCTTTAGGTGCAGTAATTTTTATAGTATCTGAGTTGCTTATGCCTTTTACACTGGAAAGCTGTATGGTGTCTATAAGAATATCTTCTACTTTTTTAACAGAATCGATTTTAATAGTATTAATTTTTATAGAATCAATCTTAATTGAATCGGCTTGTACAATAGGGGCCATTGGCTTACTAACTTCTATTTTTTTACTTGTATCTAGTTTTTGAGTAGGGGTATCGTCATCATCGTAAAAAGCAAGTTCTGGAAAATTAAATTGAGAAAGTTCAAAGTCATTAATGACTTTAAGTAGTTTTTTAGGATAATCTGAAGCTGTAGCGTAGCCTGCTTTTTTAAGTCCATAAGCCCAGGCAGAGTCGTCTACTGGGTCGAGTTCAAATAAAGGGGCGTAATTAGGCCTGGCTTTTAAAAAATTAGAATGGTCAATAAAAGAAGCATTTGAATTGGGGTAGACCCTAAAACATTCTTGCTTAGCATCATCGTCTTGATAAGTGGTTTCGCCTTTCCAGTCAGTTTTACATTTAATACCAAAATGATTTTTATAGTTCAATGCTAAATTGCTTTCACCGCTATTGGATTCGATTATGCCCTGCGCTAAAGTGATAGAGGCAGGTATGCCTGTTCGTTTCATTTCGCTAATGGCAATATCTTTATACTGGTCAATATATATTAAGGTAGCGGTTTTTTGCGCCTTGGTGGTTAGGGGGATTGTAAATAAGAAGAGAAAAGCAAGTTTGCTTATATTCATGCTATTATTTTTTTCTAATCAAAGTTAAGCCATCTCTTATTGTTAACATCACTTGTTCGGTTTTTTGATCTAAAAGCACATGCTCGTTAAATGCCTGAATAGCCTTAGCACTTTTGCCTTTTACGGAATCTTCCAATACTTCTCCATGAAACAGTACATTGTCAACAATTATAATGCCTTTATCGTTTAAAAGAGGTAGTACCATATTATAGTATTCAATATAACTGGTCTTGTCTGCGTCTATAAATACGAGATCCCATTTTTTATTCAGTGTTGGAATAATTTGTTTAGCATCTCCAACATGCATATGTAGTTGTTTTGCTTTTGTAGCATTATTAAAAGCGGCTTTTGCTTTTTGGGCGTCTTCTTCTCTTAATTCAATGGTGTGTAATTCACCTTTATCGGAAAGCCCTTCTGCTAAACATAAGGCGCTAAAGCCTGTAAAGCTGCCAATTTCTAATATATAAGTAGGTGCAAGTATTTTGCTTATAAAGCTTAAGAAGCCGCCCTGTGTCCAACTGCTTTGTAAATGACCATGTTCATGGGAGGACAAAGTTTCCTCGTATAAACTTTTTAAATAACTAGGAGTAGCATAAGAATATGCTTCCGTATAATGGTTCGCCAATGGGTTAATAAAATCCATGCAGCAAAGTTCTAATTTTTTTCTGTATTTGGCCTTGAAATTACCCAAAGACCTATAAAGGTGATTAGACCATTGATAATGAGTAGCTCTTGGCCAATTCTAAAGCTCCCGAATAGGAAGGGTTGCGCGTAATCTAGTAACAAACATAAAATAGGGGCTAAAAAGCAAGGGATAAAGGACCACTTGTCTACTAGTTTTCTTTTAGTAAGTATACCAAAGGCGAATAAACCTAATAGGGGCCCATAGGTATAAGAAGCAATTTTTAAAAGTAAATCAATAATACTTTTATTATCAATCCATTTAAATACTAATACAATGATTAAAAATAAAAAGGCAAAACTTAAATGCACTCTTTGTCTTATTTTTTTCTTTTTAGCTTCATCCCAGTCTGCATTTCTTTGCATGCCTAATAAGTCAATACAAAAACTAGAAGTTAAAGCAGTTATGGCGCCATCGGCTGAAGGGAATAATGCAGAAATTAGTGCTAATATAAAAATAATAGCAATATAGGGAGGCATATGATAAAGTGCAATACTTGGAAATAAGTCATCACCTGTAGCGGTAATATTATTTTGTGCTGCGTATAAATTTAATAAACCCCCTAAGAATAAAAACAAACTAATCACCAGTAACATTGTAAAACCAATAGTGACCATATTCTTCTGCGCATCCTTTAAAGTTTTAACTGAAATATTTTTTTGCATCATTTCCTGATCAAGACCAGTCATGGTTAGTGTAATAAAGGCCCCTCCAATAATTTGTTTTAAGAAAAAGGATTTACTATTTACATCTGTATTAAAAACAGTTGCAATACCTTTTACTTGCATAGCCCCTAATGCATCAGTTACAGATAAATGCATATTGCTTAAAATATAAATACTACAAATAATAAGGCCCATTAACATACCAGAAGTTTGTAAGGTATCGGTCCAAACAATGGTTTTTACACCACCTTCATAGGTGTATAGTAATATCATTATTAATATTACCAAGGTGGTAGCCCAAAATGGAACGCCTAAACTATCTAAAATAAATACTTGTAAAATTTTAACTACTAAATAAAGTCTTGCAGTAGCGCCTAAGGTTCTAGATAAAACAAAAAAGGAAGCCCCCGTTTTGTAAGCATTAAAACCCAGTCTTTGTTCTAAATAATGATAAATAGAAGTAAGGTTCAGCTTATAATAAATGGGTAATAAGACATAGGCAATAGTAAGGTAGCCTATCAAGTAACCAAGGGTAATTTGTAAGTAATGGAAGGCATCTTTTCCAACTGCACCAGGCACACTCACAAAAGTGACGCCACTTAAAGAAGTACCAATCATACCAAAGGCGACGAGCATCCAATTGCTATTTTTATTACCAATAAAAAAAGACATGTTATTACTATTCTTTCCAGCAATCTTAGCCACCCCAAGTAAGATCCCAAAGTAGATGATTACAAAGATAAAAAGTAAAGTAGCGCTCATAGAGTTAGGTTGAGTCGGCAAAGTAATAAGAATCTTTGAAATAATTAACTAAATTGCTTCTATATTCAAGTTAAAATTTGTTTTTATGAAAATCAAGGCCCTCACTGTTTTCTGTGGTTCAAAATCGGGCAATAATCCTAGTTTTTTA
>CAITGN010000230.1:0-3283 GCA_903891965.1 uncultured Bacteroidota bacterium | reverse complement strand
GTGCTACCGTAATATCGGCACTATTTGTTCCATCAACATTTGCAACAATAATAGAGTTAATCTTATAAACATAATCACTACTTGCAGGATTACATTTTACAGGTTCCACGGGTGTATTTAATTATATGTGGAAACAAATTGGAGAGAATATTGCTAAGTATAAAACTTATCCAAGAATTGTGGGTGAGACAGGAGGCAAAGATTTTGTAATGGTACATGAAACAGCCGATGTAGATACTGTGGTTACTGCGCTTGCGCGTGGTGCATTTGAATACCAAGGACAAAAATGTTCTGCTGCATCTCGTGCTTATTTACCTTCTAACCTTGCACCCGCTATTAAAGAAAAATTAGTGAAAGCTATTAAGACTATGAAAATGGGAACGGTAGAAAACTTTTCTAATTTTGTAAATGCAGTGATTGATGAAAAATCATTTGACAATATTTCAAAATATATTGATCAAGTAAAAAAAGATAAGAAAGCTAAAATTTTAGTTGGTGGAAATTATAATAAGAAATTGGGTTATTTTATTGAACCTACGGTGATTGAAACCACTGATCCTAAATATACCACCATGTGTGAAGAAATATTTGGGCCGGTTCTTACAATTTATACCTACCCTGCTGCAGAATATGAAAAAACTTTAAAGCTATTAGATAGCACTTCTAAATATGCATTAACTGGAGCGGTGATTGCTCAAGATAGAGCCGCCATTGAACTAGCCACTAAATTACTAAGACATGCAGCGGGTAATTTCTACATTAACGACAAACCTACAGGTGCCGTGGTAGGACAACAGCCTTTTGGAGGTGCCAGAGCTTCTGGAACCAATGATAAAGCAGGATCTATGTTGAATTTGTATCGTTGGTTAAGTGCTAGGACAATTAAAGAAACTTTTAACCCTCCCACCGACTATACTTACCCATTTTTAAAAGAAGCGTAAAGGACTGTTTTTTGCTCTATTTTATGGTAGAAAACAGTATATTTGCTGCTCAAAATTAAAGGACTGTGGCCCAAAAATTTTCTAAAGAAACTTATCTCTACTGGTACGAACTCATGCAGTTAATACGTCAGTTCGAATCCAAATCGGAAGAGATGTATAAAATGGCTGGAAAAATCAGAGGTTTTTTCCACGTTTATAATGGACAGGAAGCCATAGCGGCTGGCTGTATGACAGCTACCAACCAAGAAGACCCCTTCATTACTGGATACCGTGACCATGGTTTAGCCTTGGCAAAAGGTATGAGCCCCAATTCGGCCATGGCTGAATTATATGGTAAGGCTACTGGATGCTCAAAAGGAAAAGGTGGAAGTATGCACTTATTTAGTAAGGAGCATTATTTCTTCGGAGGACATGGTATTGTGGGTGCTCAAATTGGAACAGGTGCTGGTTTAGCTTTTGCAGAACAATACCGTGGTTCAAAAAATGTGGTTTTATGTTTTTTTGGAGATGGTGCTGCAAGACAAGGTATGTTGCATGAGGTATTTAACTTAGCCATGCTTTGGAAATTACCTGTGGTATTTATTTGTGAGAACAATAATTATGCAATGGGTACTTCTATTGAAAGAACAAGTAATGTAATTGATATTTATAAATTAGCCGATGCTTATGAAATGCCTTCTGATAAAATAGATGGTATGACAGCAGAAGCGGTGCATGAAGGTGTGGTAAGAGCAGTGAAAAGAGCACGTGATGGTGAAGGCCCAACTTTATTAGAAATGAAAACCTATCGTTATAGAGGTCACTCTGTATCTGATCCTCAAAAATATCGTTCTAAGGACGAAGTGGAAGATTATAAAAATCAAGATCCTATTACAAAAGTACATGCTACTATTCTTGATAATAAATTTGCCACTGCTGAAGAACTAAAAGCCATTGATGATAAAATTGCAGGTATTGTGGAAGCTTCTGTAAAATTTGCAGAAGAGAGCCCATGGCCTGATGAAAGTGAATTATTGAAAGATGTATATATTGATTCATCTTATCCATTTATTGTAGACTAATTTTTAATAAAAATATATGAGCGAATTACACCAAGAAAAACACCCCTTTGTAGATTTTGTAAAGAAAAATCAGAAAACCTTAACTTATACTTTAACTGCTTTAGTAGTAATTGTATTAGCTTATTTTGGCTATACAGAATTATATCAAAACCCAAGAGAAGCCAAGGCTGCTGATACTATGTATGTTGCAGAAAAATATTTTGGTTTAGACTCTTCTAATTATGTATTAAACGGAGATGGCACTAACAAAGGAGTATTATATGTAATTAAAGAATACAGTGGGACAAAGGCGGCTAATTTAGCTAAATACTATGCAGGTATTAGTTATTTCCGTTTGAACGATTATAATAAGTCTATTGAATATTTAAAGGACTTCTCTACTTCTGCTAAGCAAGTGCAAGCTATCGCTTATGGAACTATAGGAGACGCTTACGCGGATTTAAAAAAGAACGACGAGGCAATAGATTATTATAAAAAAGCGGGTGGTCATTTCCCAGAAGATGAAGGTATTTCTTCTGAATACTTATACCGTGCTGCTTCTTTATTAGAATTAAATGGCAAGGCAGATGATGCTATTGAAATTTATACAACTATCAAGACTAAATATCCTAAAACAGATAAAGGCTTCCAGGCCGATAAGTATATCAATAGATTAAAGGTTCAGCCTTAATTTAATACCCAAAAGCTTTTAAAGGCATTCTCCACCAAATGTGGAGAATGCCTTTTTATTTTAGCTTAATTATTAGCTAAGTATTCATATTTTTGGTACATGACAGTACAGCTATTTATTCCTTGTTTTATGGATCAATTGTATCCACAAGCTGCTTATAATACTATTAAGGTATTAGAAAAGGCAGGTTGTAAGGTAAAATACAATGAACAGCAAACTTGTTGTGGCCAACCAGCTTTTAATGCAGGTTTTTGGAGCGAGTCTAAAGATGTTTGCACCAAATTTGTACAAGACTTTGATGGCGCCGATTATATTGTGAGCCCTAGTGCAAGTTGTACTGGATTTGTAAGAAATAATTTTGGAAAAATTTTCGAGAACAATGCCTTTCAAAGTCCTGCTAAAAAAGTAACCAATAGAATGTTTGAGTTATCTGAATTCTTGGTTAAAATATTAAATGTAACCGACTTGGGTGCGAAATTTGAAGGCAAGGCCACTTATCATGATAGTTGTGCGGGTTTAAGAGAATGTAATATTAAACAAGAGCCTAGAACACTTTTATCTAAAGTGGCTGGTTTAGAATTAATAGAAATGAATGAAGTGGAAACTTGTTG
>CAITGN010000229.1:0-3070 GCA_903891965.1 uncultured Bacteroidota bacterium | reverse complement strand
GTTATGGCTTTGCTATTATTATTCCATTAGCATTTGCTTTAATGCCTATTAGTTTTTATTTACATTGGGTAAATTAAAAATTCAAAATAAAATATATTCTAAACGATAGATAAAAGATTAAATATGTTAGACGCTAAAATACCTTCCGGAAAACTAGATGACAAATGGGTCGATTACAAAGGACATTGTAAACTAGTAAACCCTGCCAACAAAAGAAAAATGGAAGTCATTATTGTGGGCACTGGACTTGCAGGCGCTTCAGCTGCTGCTGCCATGGGCGAATTAGGTTATAAAGTAAAAGCATTTTGTTTTCAAGATTCTCCTCGTCGTGCACATAGCATTGCTGCACAAGGTGGAATTAATGCTGCTAAGAATTATCAAAACGATGGTGATAGTGTTTTCAGATTATTTTATGATACAATTAAAGGAGGTGACTACCGTGCGCGTGAAGCGAACGTGCACCGTTTAGCAGAAGTGAGTGCGAATATTATTGATCAATGTGTAGCACAGGGTGTTCCCTTTGCACGTGAATATGGTGGATTATTAAGCAACCGTAGTTTTGGTGGTACACAAGTTCAAAGAACTTTTTATGCTGCAGGTCAAACAGGTCAACAATTATTAATTGGTGCCTACCAAGCATTAGAGCGTCAAGTAGCTCTAGGCAATGTTACCATGCATGCAAGACATGAAATGTTAGACATTGTAAAAATAGATGGAAAAGCAAGAGGTATTATAGCCCGTAATTTAATTACTGGTGAATTAGAAAAACATTTTGGACATGCGGTGTTAATATGCTCAGGTGGATATGGTAATGTATTTTATTTATCTACTAATGCAATGGGATCAAATGTTACAGCTGCATGGAAAGCGCATAAACAAGGAGCTTATTTTGCCAATCCTTGCTTTACACAAATTCACCCTACCTGTATTCCAGTGAGTGGCGATCATCAATCCAAATTAACCTTAATGTCTGAATCATTAAGAAATGATGGACGTATATGGGTGCCTGAAAATTTAGGAGAGACAAGAAAAGCCAATGAAATACCTGAAGAAGAAAGAGACTATTATTTAGAGCGTCGCTACCCTGCTTTTGGAAACTTAGTGCCTCGTGACGTAGCCTCTCGTGCTGCTAAAGAAAGATGTGATGCGGGCTATGGCGTAGGTACTTCTAAGCAAGCAGTTTATTTAGATTATGCAGCGGCTATTGAAAGATATGGTAAGATTGAAGTAAGCAAACAAGGTCTATCTAATGTTTCTCATGAGCAAATAATTGCTATGGGTAAAGAAGTGGTGAAAGAAAAATATGGCAACCTATTTGATATGTACGCAAAAATCACTGGAGAAAACCCTTACGAAGTGCCCATGCGTATTTACCCAGCCGTGCATTATACCATGGGTGGTTTATGGGTAGATTATGAATTACAAACAACAGTGCCAGGTTTATATGCATTAGGCGAAGCTAACTTTAGCGACCATGGAGCCAACCGTTTAGGTGCAAGTGCCTTAATGCAAGGTTTAGCCGATGGTTATTTTGTAGCCCCTTATACAGTGGGTAATAATTTAGCCGATGAAATTTACAATGCAGCTATTCCAACAACACACCCTGCTTTTGAAGAAGCCGCTAAAAAAGTTGCCGATAGAATTGCATCATTGAAAAATATCAATGGTAAACAAACTGCAGAAAGTTTCCATAAGCGTTTAGGTAAAATTATCTGGAACGAATGTGGAATGTCAAGAAATGCGGCAGGTTTAAAACAAGCTATTGCAGATGTACAAGCTTTGAAAAAAGAATTCTGGTCTGATTTAAGAGTACCTGGTGAAATAAACGAATACAATCCTGAATTAGATAAAGCCAACCGTGTAGCCGACTTTATTGAACTTGGTGAGTTAATGTGTATTGACGCTTTAACAAGAGAAGAAAGCTGTGGAGGTCACTTTAGAGAAGAATACCAAACACCAGAAGGAGAAGCTTTAAGAGACGATGAAAACTTTATGTTTGTTTCTGCTTGGGAAAATAAAGGAGAGCACGAATGGCAATTACATAAAGAAGAATTAAAGTACGAAGTGATTAAACCAAGTCAACGTAACTATAAATAAGTATTGAACTTTTATTAAGAAAACCACACTAACACAAAATATTTACAGAATAATTTTTTAGCTATGTCTCAAAATACAATGAATTTAAAAGTTAAAGTTTGGCGTCAAAAAAATGCCAATGCACAAGGTGCATTTGTTACTTATGATGTTGCAGGTATTTCAGATGAAATGTCTTTTTTAGAAATGCTGGATATTTTAAATGAAAAATTAATTACCGAAGGGGGCGACCCTGTAGCCTTTGATCACGATTGCAGAGAAGGTATTTGCGGTATGTGTTCTATGTATATTAACGGAAAACCACATGGTCCTTGGCAGGCGAATACTACTTGTCAATTACATATGCGTGCTTTTAAGGATGGCGAAACCATTGTGATTGAACCTTGGAGAGCGAACTCCTTCCCTATTGTAAAAGATTTAACCGTTGACCGTTCTGCTTTTGATAGAATTATTCAAGCAGGTGGATATATTAGTGTGAATACAGGTAATGCAGTAGATGGCAATAGCCTTCCTATTGAAAAACAAAATGCAGATGACGCATTTGCCGCTGCCATGTGTATTGGTTGTGGTGCTTGTGTGGCAGCATGTAAGAATAGTTCAGCAATGTTATTTTTAAGTGCGAAAGTTTCTCACTTAGCTTTACTTCCACAAGGTGCTCCAGAAAGAAAATCACGTGTATTAAATATGGTGGCGCAAATGGATAAAGAAGGATTTGGTTCTTGTACCAACACAGGTGCTTGCGAAGCCACTTGTCCTAAAGAAATTTCTATAGCGAACATTGCTAGATTAAATAAAGAATATTTAGGAGCTAGCTTGAGTGCAGAATAATGGCTAATCCCTTTTTTCAGTGTAAAGAATTTATCGTGCATCAGCAGCATACTTCAATGAAAGTATGTACTGATGCATGTTTGTTTGGGGCCTGGGTGGCCAAACAACCCTCTATTGAAACGGCACACTCAATATTAGATATTGGTAC
>CAITGN010000228.1:0-3811 GCA_903891965.1 uncultured Bacteroidota bacterium | reverse complement strand
AGAATAATGGCTAATCCCTTTTTTCAGTGTAAAGAATTTATCGTGCATCAGCAGCATACTTCAATGAAAGTATGTACTGATGCATGTTTGTTTGGGGCCTGGGTGGCCAAACAACCCTCTTTAGAAACGGCCCATTCAATAGTAGACATTGGCACGGGTACTGGTTTATTAAGCCTTATATTAGCCCAGGTAACGCATAAGAATAATACAAAAATTACTGCTGTAGAAATTGAATCCCAAGCCGCTGCAGAAGCTAGTTCAAATTTTAGTATAAGTAAATGGAGTGACCGCTTAAACTTGGTAAATGATTCTATTCAAGACTATACAGCCAATTTAATGGCTGCTGCAGATGAGAAAAAGCTATTTGATATTATAATAACAAACCCTCCTTTTTACGAAGGAGATTTAAAGTCTCCAGATAAGAATAAAAACAAGGCTGCCCATAGTACTGAATTAAGTTGGACAAGTTTAGTAGAAAATTCATCCTCCTTATTAAAAGAGGAAGGCCATTTTTTTGTTTTAGTACCTACCCTACGCGCTTATACCATGCAAAAATTAGCAGAAGCAAGTCATTTGTATTTAAGGGAAGAGGTATTAGTGTATAACGATGCCAAGCATTTACCTTTTAGATCCTTTTTGCATTTTCAAAAAAATAGTAACACCCCAGATAAAGGGAATTCAGTACTAAGAAATAAAATAGTGATTAAAAATGCAGATAAAACTTACTCAACTGCCTTTACCGAACTACTAAAGGATTATTACTTGCATTTATAATAACTTAACTCTATATAGTTTAATAAAGGAAACTATTTCAAAATTAATGTTTTGAATAATCCTCTAAGTAAGAAAAGTTTTGGGTCAGCTTTCCCTTATCAAGCATGGTAGCTCCATCTATAATTTTATTACCTCCCTTCAATAAATCGGGGATTACATATTTAATAAGTTGTTCTCCAAAATACCTACTAGCATCACGGGGAAGTTCATTGGGTAAATTACCCACCGCCATTATATCAATGCCATTATGCATATAAGGGGCAGTCTTTTCAACAGTGGTTACATTTACTCCATACACAGGATCCTCCGAACTTGAATCGCCTAAATTACAAGGCACGCTTCCATGGGCATCGTCGGTAATATCGGCAATAGTGGTTAAAGCATAATCGTCTTCTTTTAAATCGTCCATGGTAAATAAAGGCGCTATACCTGGTTCCCAATAAATGCCATTCATAAGTATATGGGTATGCTTCAAATAATTTGTAAATAAACAATGGTAGTTTTCAGGATGCGCATGAAAATCATTTCTGTCGTAAGTATTAGTGGTCTTATGTCTATACAAATCTCCTCCTTTCAAATGCACGTAAACAGGGTACGCGTATTCTCTGCTGGTATATTCATCGGGCTCCACTTGTTGAACGTCCATTAAATTCATAATTTCTAAAATACCATGGGCTACTCTACCAGAACCTGTAATGGCAATTTTAATATTGGGTAGTTTTAAACCAAAATAAGTATGCACTAATTCCATATAATCTTTGACTTCTTTTACTCTACTTAATTTAAATTCTTTGGTTCTATTACCATAGGCCATAATACCATTATGCGCTCCCACAATACCTGCAAAAAATCCAAAACCAATAAGTCTTTGTCCGTCTTCATGTTCTAAGCATTCATAGTCAATAAGTGTTATGTTTTTATCCATCATTACATGAAACAATGCTTTATTATAAGTTTGAGCTTTTTTGGTATGAGAGAAGAATAAATATTTTTTATTCGCTATTAGTTGGTCTTTAGGTACTTCTTTAATGCCAAATAAAATATCTGCAGTACTTATATCCTCCACTACTTTAATACCTTCTTTTTGGTATTCTCTGTCCTTATAACATCTATTGGGGGAAGATTCAACAATAATATCCCAGCTAGGGAATTGATCTAACAAATACCTACATTGCTTCGGTGTAAGGGCTACCCGATTGTCACTAGGAACTTTTCCTTCTTTAATAAGCCCAATAACCGGCATTTTGGTAATTTTACACAATATACAAAATATTAAAATGAACTATTTTGAATTGTTCGGTTTGCCTATTGGTTTTCAAGTAGATACAAAGCAACTGCGTGCTGCTTTTATGGAAATTCAGCGTGCATCACATCCCGATAAGTTTACCCAGGCCAATGAGTTTGAACAAGAAGAAGCCTTAGAAAAATCGGCCATTGCCAATAAAGCATTCACTTTATTACAAAACCCAGCAGCAATTCTACCCTATGTATTAGAAATAAAAGGTTTTTTAGAAAAGGAGGAAAAATATGCATTAAGCCCAGACTTCTTAATGGAAATGATGGAACTCAATGAAGCATGGATGGACGCCGATGATGAAGCAGCAAAACAAGATGTACTTTCAAAAGTAAAAAATATAGAAAATGAAATTTTCAGCCCTATTCAAGCGTATATGGAAACTAGTTCGGTCGATACTATTTCCCAAGAAGGAATGCTGCAAATAAAGGAGTATTACTACAAGAAAAAATACCTAGATCGTATTTTGGCAGATTTTCGTTAATAGCGTAATATTGCAGCCCTGCCCAGATGGCGGAATTGGTAGACGCACTAGACTCAAAATCTAGCGTTCGCAAGGATGTGCAGGTTCGATTCCTGTTCTGGGCACAAACCCTGTCACGATTTTCGGGACAGGGTTTTTTAATGCGAAAGCGTTGCGAGCTTGCTCGTAAAAGCTTGAGCGTTAAAAACCCCAACAATATCGCTTTGCGATATTGTTGAAAGGGTTTGGGTAAGACCAACTTTTAGGCAGTCGTTTTGAACTTAGTGAAAAACGACAGTCCTAAAAGAATTTATTTTACCTGCATTGACTTTCTAGGAACCTTCTCCGTTGCCATGGCCGCATGATAAATATAAGATGCCATAATAGTAGCATTTTTCATTAAGTCTTCTGGCTGTATGCCTTCAAGATAATCAAGGTTAGTATGCCCTGCAGTACCTGGTGTTCTGTCTTGTAAATATTGAAAGCCAGGAAGTCCCACTTCATCAAATGAAACATGGTCGGTACTTCCTAGGCTTTGGTTAGACACCATATTCATACCTAAATCACGAAAAGGCTCCATCCATGCAGTAAGCATGGTTCTAGCTGCTTCATTGCCTTGTAAGTATATACCACGATATTGTCCTGCACCATAGTCTTGATTAAAATAAGCAGATAACATTTCATACTCTGGCTTCATACCAATGGCTGCATTACGAGGGTCACCAAAATGTTTTTGTACATAGGCACGAGAACCATACAGGCCTTGTTCTTCCCCAGACCATAAAGCAATACGAATAGTACGTTTTGGTTGTACGCCCAAGGTTTTAAGTATACGCATGGCTTCTAATGCGACTGCTGTTCCTGATGAGTTATCACTTGCATTAGAACTTCCATGCCAAGTATCAAAATGGGCACCCACCATTACAATACCTTCTTTAGGATCGGTACCTGGAATTTCACCTACAAGGTTCATTGCTTGTTCTACCTTATCTCCTATTTTATTTTTTATTTCAAATTCTATTTTAACAGCAATTCCTCTTTTTATAACACGGTACATTCTATTATAATGTTCTGGAGTAACTGCTAAAATAGGTGATGAGTTTTTCATTCCTGCAGCAGACCAACCATCTTCTCTTACACCAGGACGAGAATAAGCAGGCACAATGCCTAGTCTATTACCATCGGTTTGTAAAACCACTGCTACATTTTCAGATTTTAAAAAAGCCAAGCGTTCTACTGCTGTTATAATTGTTGGATTTTTAATAACCCTTGCTGGATTT
>CAITGN010000227.1:0-9431 GCA_903891965.1 uncultured Bacteroidota bacterium | reverse complement strand
CTGTAACTTATTTAAAAATAAATAAGTAGAATGATAAATTTACACTTTGTTTAAATTAATTTCACAAAAGAGATAGTTTTTTTGAGTAGTAGCTGTGTTGTTTTAGTTTTTCACTAGTATCATCTGATTTTTACTAAAGTAACTGGCTTGCTATCTATTGGAACAGGAGAAGAGTCTTAATTAGAAAGCCCAACCTACGAGCGAATTGAAAATGGAGGGGCATCAGGAGCACGTTCTATTCTATTTGCACTTATTGCGAGTACCTTATTATTTTTCTTTTATTATGATTATCGGGGTGACTTTATGCATAAAACCTATAGCACTCTATCTTAAGTTTAATTTATTTAAGGATTCATCGAATTTTGAACCTATTATGAACTTTTTTCTAGTATTTTTTAATCGATATTCTCCTCTTATAATTTAGTTACACTTGGTGGTTGAATCGCAGATTAAATAGGATTTTTATTTTCTTTCAGATGTGAAACTTAATTCAAATTTGATTCTGGCAAGATTCGCTTTTTAGAACGACGAGATACCCTACCTGATTTTGTAATTTAAGCTGTTGGAAGAGGAGGAGGAAGTAACTATATTGACACTGGTGGCTTAAGTGAATGCTCTGCTCGTACTATTTTAGGAATACTTAATGCTTCCCCTCTACTAGAAAATATTGGAAGAATTTATTTACTCGATTGACTTCTTCGAAAACTTAAAGAAAGTGAGTTTGCCTCATTAAATCGATCATTGAGATTTTCTTAAATTTCCGTTTAATCTACTGGATGTGAAATATTCTTCTTTAACTTGATATCTGTTAATGAATTCCTAAAAGAAACAATTTTAACACCATCAATTGATTTAAGAGATTATCTTCTTAAACGTTATCCTTGTGCTATTTCAAAACAAGATGACACTTTTGTTTCTCCAATATCAGATCGTTGAGGACTCGAATTTTCAATTTCATTAAACGAATCTTTCATGGAAGTTTAAACCTTTTTTTCGCTGTAACCAAATTATTACATTCTCAACTCAATATGATGATGTAAAAGTGCTTAGTGTCTTGCTGTTCTAAATCTTGATGAATGAGTATTATTAAAGGCAAAGATGAAGATGGCCTATATATATTTATAGCAGGTATTGTAGTGGGGGGCATGTTTGGCATTGCAGGTTTACTCACTACTCCTTTAAGACTCATTAAAGGTGGTGAGGTAAAAATAAATGAAGGTGAGATTATTGAAACTATAGTTGATAGAGAGGTTAGCTTTTCACTCACGAAACCTTAGCTTTGCAAAAATTAGCCAGCTGGCCAACCATTATGCAAAAGTATCTATTCCTATTCTTAGCTATTATTATAGTGCATACTAGCACTGCTCAAAAAACGGAAAGAAAAGGGGAGTTTTATATTTCTTGGGGATATAATAAAGAATATTATACTCTATCTAATGTGACTATTAACCAACCTGAGTTAAAAAATAATTTTACTTTTAAAAATACTCAACTGGTAGACCACCCAGGTTGGGATGAAGGTTTATTTACCAAAGCATTAAGCATTCCTCAATACAATTATAGATTTGGATATTTCTTTGACAAAAACAAGGACCTAGCTTTTGAAATAAATTTCGATCATACCAAGGCCTTATTCAAAGACAACCAGCTTATTCATATGTCTGGCACTTATAATGGAGCAAAGATAGATTCTAGTTTTATTTTTACTAAATCGGGACAAGGAACAGCTGAAAATTATTATTACTTAAACAATGGCGCGAACTTTTTATTATTCAATATTGTAAAAAGAAAGCGTTTCAAAAAAATATCTAATGATTTTGTAGCTATTGATGGTTTAGCCAAGGCAGGTATTGGCCCCTTAATTCCACATGTAGAAAATAAATTATTTGGTAAAAATAATAAAAAAGGATTTCAGTTTGGCGGTTGGAACACAGGACTTGAATATGCATTAAGAAGTACTTTTCGAAAAAAATTATACCTTGAGTTCGCAGGTAAATTAGACTACGCTTATTATTATAACCTAGATGTATACAAAGGCAATGCCAAACAAGGTTTTGGTACGATGGAATTTATATTCAGTTTGGGCTATACCCTTCCTATGGGGCCTAAACTCAATAGCTCTAGATAAATAAATAGCGCTAAATAGCTCTAAATAAAACGAAAAAAATTAAGCAGGTAAGGTTTTCTTATACTTTAAGTAGTCCTTCTTGGCATTTTTGATAAAGGCCTGCTCTGAGCTAGCATTGGTAAATTTATAAGAAATTCTATTTTTATCCACCGTCTTGCCCTTTATCTGATTGGGGTAATGTTGAATTGAAAATTTCATTAATTCCACAATTAATGGAATAGTGCTTATTCCTTTTTCTGTTAATGTATAAATAAAAACTTTTTTATTAGTAGGATGATTGTTCTTTTCAATTAAGCCATCTTGTACTAATTTTTTTAAACGATCGGCTAAAACCCTGGTAGCAATTTTTTCACGATTATCCATTAAATCTTTATAGGTACACTTTTTTAAAAAAAGCATATTTCTAATTATAATAAGTGACCATTTATCTCCTAGGACATCTAAGCCAGTGGCTATGGCACAAATGGATCTAAATTTAGTTTTAAGCATTGGGGGAATATTTTAACAAAGATAATTCAATATGAACAATTTCAATTTATTGTGGAGACATTTACATGAGTGGCTTTGATATATACCACCGAAATTACTTTCATATGTAGTTTAAAAATATAGGAATCAACTATTTACACAATTACATGATTAAAGTCATAGCTTAAACAAGTCAATTACTAGAGTATAATCTAAGTTAGTATTCGCCTAGGTTGTTCTTATAGGCGGGGCCGGAGATTCCTTCTTAGGTTGAATGGTAGCATCTTCCATCTTAATGCATGAAAAAAAGAGCATAGAAATGAGTAGAAATGTTAGGATTAATTTAAATTTACTCATAGCGCATATTTGAATTTAAATAAATTATTTGTCTTAATTAGTATAACCCAAAATTATAAAAATTGTTCGCCATGAAAATAAAAAACTTTTTACCTCTTTTAATCTTAACATTTTTTTATAGCCTTTTAATAAGCTGCTCTTCTAGCTCCAATAGTCCTAAAGAGGGTTTTGTGGAAGTAAAAGGTGGTAAGGTTTGGTATCGTATTAACGGATCTGGCAACAAGCCTGCACTGGTTTTACTACATGGCGGGCCGGGCTCTTCTAGTTATGGCTTAGAAAATTTAAAAGCATTAAGCAATGACCGCCCCGTTATATTTATAGACCAGCTGGGTTGCGGAAGGTCTTCAAGAATTACCGATACCTCTTTAATGACTATTGAAAATTATGTAGAACAGTTAGAGCAAATTAGAACAGCTTTACACTTAGAAAAATTTTATTTATACGGACATTCCTGGGGCACTATGCTAGGCATTGACTATTATATTAAATACCCTACACATATAAAGTCTATTATTTTTAGTAGCCCTTTATTTAGTACTGAAATGTGGACCAAGGATGCAGATACCTTAATTGCCTCTCTTCCCGATTCTATTCAAAAAAATATTAGAGTGAACGAAAAAAATAAAACCTATGATAACCCAAAATATCAAGATGCAGTTACGCTTTATTATAAAAACTTTTTAAGAAGAACAGAAAGAACAAAAGGGCAGGCCGATACTGCTAAATTATTTTCAGGTTCTAATGTATATGAATTTATGTGGGGGCCAAGCGAGTTCACAGCCACTGGAAATTTATTAAAGTATGATCGTTTAGCCTTTCTTTCTACTATAAAAGTACCTACCTTATTAGTAGCAGGCGAGTTCGATGAAGCAAGGCCTAGCACCATTCAACATTTTCAAACTATGATTCCTGGTGCTGAATTCAAAATGATAAAAAATGCTGGTCATGCCACCATGCAAGATAATAAAGAACAATACCTTGCCACATTGAAAGCATTTTTAGATAAGGTGGATAAGCTGCAAGAATAAAAGAATAAAATTATTATACTTATTTAATTAAGCCATATACCAATACTTGTCCAGAGAAAGTAGCTAAATAAACACGGCCATTAGCAATAGTGGGTGAACAAAATTTTGCAAAAGAAGGAACAAAGTCACCTGGATTATTACCACTATTCCATAACTCTTTAGTAATATCATTGGCATCAAAGGCTCTTAGTATTCCTTTCATGGTACCATTTTCTGCATCCCCCGAACTTGCATAGAAAGCCCAAACAATGCCCGTACCTGCTTTACCATTATCAGAGGAAACAGATATCATTGCCCCTGTCTGCCCTGAAGGACCCGGTGCATTAGAAAATGTTTGATTCGTATTAAAACTATTAGCAGCTCTATCAAATTCAATGGCTCTTAATCTATCATTTTCAGACCATACATAAGCGTACTCTTTAGTAGCTCCTTTAAAGTAGGCAGGTTGAGCATGTAAGTTGCCAATAACTTTAATGGTTTGTTTTGCATTATTAAAACTAGCAGAATAACCACCCATATTATCTTTGTCTAAAATATATAGATTGCCGTCCTTTGCGCCAGTAAAATAAATATTTGAATTTGGTACTAACATAGAACCCATCACACCATAGTCGGCATCGGTTATATTCATTTGAACATAATTAGTAGGTGTAAAATAACTGGTAACTTTTAAAGATGCATTAGCAGATGGTGTAAGCTTAATAGCACTCTCCGACCTTCCTAATAAATTTTCAGGAAAAATACTTGCAATATTTTCTGCTGTACCATTGCCTGGTATAATACTATAAGGACTAGGAGTTCCCACTGTTCCGTTACCTGTTACAATATATAAATTACCGCTTTCGTCGGCTGCAATGCCCATACCACTTTGCCATATACCTCCCTCTTCACCATCGGGTGTGGTATTATAAACATATTGTTGTTGTAAATTTTTTGCATCATAACCTAATACCCATCCATGAAAAGGATTTAAATCGCAATGCGATGCATAAGATATATACACCACACCATTTACTAATGCCAAGCCCTGTCTTTGATTATTTCTAAGTGGGTCAAAAGGCACTTTATCATTATTACTAGCATCTCCCTTACCTGCTGCTTGTGCCGTAATTTCAACTGGGCTATTTAATTTTTCATTACCAGTGACTAAATCAACCGCATGTAAATGTTGTTGGAACTTAACGCCATCTGTGCTTCTTGCTACAAAATAGATGGTCTTGGTAAGAGAATCAATTACCGGAGAGCCAATAATACCAATATTTGCAGTAATATTTAAATAAGGCGTACACCAAGATGATTTTACATCATTAGCAGTAGGTGTTCTCATACCATTCACTGTATAATTTTTCTTCCAGTATAAATTTCCATTATCTCCATCAAAAGCATATAAAGTATTACTCACTGTGGCTACAAAAACTACATTATGCTTGCCACCACTTATTTCAAAATTACCCATGACCAAGGGCTGCGCATATACTTCATCATCCACTAATAAAGAAAAAAGCTTTCTAAACTGAGTGGGATTCACGGTAGTTGTGTTTAAAACTGTTTCATTACTATTATGGCCTGTTCGCCCATTATCATTGTGTTGCGTAGTAACAGATATATGTTGTAGATTAGTGTTAGCAATAATATTGGCAGTGGTGTCTACAGGAATTTTTGTAGTAGTTGTGTCAGAAAAAGTTTGTAATTTTTTACAACCGCCTATAAAAATAAGAACAAGTAGTAAAGCGAAAAAAGAGGAACTATTTTTTAATGAATACATTGTAAAACTTTATTGAAGAATTATTCTAGATTTGAAACATAAAATTAAGCAATTAAATTTCTAATAAATAATTAACACGGTTTAATATGACAAACTCAAGAAGAAATTTTGTAAAACAAGCCAGCGCCTCTATTGGTGCTTTAAGTTTACCTAGTTTATTGCAGGCTGCACCTGTAGATAATATAAATAAGAAAAAAATTGTATGTCTTGGCGGCCACCCCGATGACCCAGAAAGTGGCTGCGGTGGTACTTTAGCCAAATTAAGAAAGGCGGGGCACGATGTGACTATTATTTATTTAACTACTGGAGAGGCGGGTATCCCAGGCACTTCACATGATAAAGCTGCTAGCATAAGAAAGGCGGAAGCGATTGCTGCTTGTAAAATATTAGATGCTAAATATATTTTTGCAGGTCAGATAGATGGAGATAGTATTATAAACAATGAATGGGTGGAAAAAATAAAAACAATCATTGCCAAGGAAAATCCAGATATTGTTTTTACCCACTGGCCTTTAGATGTTCACAAAGACCATCAAATTGCTAGCTTATTAGGTATACAAGCCTGGGTTGGACTGGGTAAGAAATTTCTTTTATACTTTTTTGAAGTATGTACCGGTGAGCAAACCTTTATCTTTCATCCCACCGACTATGTAGACATTACAGAAACCCAAGCGCAAAAAAAACAAGCGCTTTATTGTCATTTGAGTCAAGATCCTCCAGGCATCTACCAATGTGGTCATGCCGCCATGGAAGATTTTAGAGGCCGTGAAATGGGCGTTACCGCTGCAGAAGCCTTTGTTAGAATGAATGGTAAATTATTTTTATTGTAATAGTAGCTGGGTATAACCATTGTCTTGATAATTATAATTAAATTTACTTATTAAGCAAACGCTATGAGGTTACCTATAATTTTATTGGGCTCTTTTCTTGTATGTATTGGACTGGTTGCAAAAGCACAAACTGCATTAACCGGATTTACCGTTATTCCCCTGGGTGTAAAAGGCGGACTAGACGAGGCCAATCTCTCTTCTTATATGGTGGCTGCTAAAGGTTCTAGTAATTATATTTGTTTAGACGCAGGCACCATTAATGCTGGTTTGCAAAAAGCAGTAGCTAATAAATTATTTACTGAACAAAGCGCAGAAGAAATTCAAAAAAATAAAATCAAGGCTTATTTTATTTCGCATGCACATTTAGACCATGTGTCAGGACTTATTTTAAACTCCCCTAATGATAGCCCAAAAAATATGTATGGGTTTAACTCGGTAATAGAGATAATGAAAAATAATTATTTTACTGCCAAGAGCTGGGCCAATTTTGGAAGTGAAGGCGATAAGCCAATTTTAAATAAGTATACCTATAACTACTTAACGCCTAGTAAAGAAATTGAAATTCCGAATACCGAACTACATGTAACGCCTTATATACTTAGCCATGTAAACCCTTATCAAAGCAGTGCTTTTTTAGTACGTAATCAAAATGCTTATTTATTATACCTAGGAGATACAGGTGCCGATGAAGTAGAAAAATCAAATCAGTTAGCATTATTATGGAAGGCTGTGGCAGATAAAGTAATAGCGCAAAATCTAAAAGCCATTTTTATTGAGGTGTCTTTTAATAATGCTATGCCCGATAAATCACTGTATGGTCACTTAACGCCTCGTTTATTAATGCAAGAAATGAAGGTATTGAATAAGCTCTCTAATGGCCAGCTTCAAAAGATACCCATTTATATTACCCATATTAAACCTTGCAATACTTGTGAAATTTCCATTAAAAAAGATATAGCCCTGTCTAATACCGAGGGGCTTACTATTAAGTATGCAGAACAAGGTAAAAGCATACAGTTACCTTAATTTTATTACATATTCTATCTCAGATAAGTAAGAACCACTTATCCCTTTTCTTTTATGCTTTAAAAGAATTTGTCTAATTTAATACTCTAATGAATTAGGTTATTTAAAAACTTTATAGCAAAGTATTTTTTAGCCTTTATGAGTTAGTCATTACATTATAAAATAAAACGAAATATTATGTCAAACAGTAAGAAAAACATTCAAAACAGTTCACGTCGTAACTTTCTATACCAAAGCTCATTGGCTTCATTGGGCTTAGTGTTCATGGGTAAAAACTCATTTGCTGCTAATTCATTATTCTTAAATAGCCCTTTAACTACCATTAAGGGTGTACAAATTGGCGCTATTACTTATTCTTTTAGATCTATGCCAGGGAGTGCCGAGCAATTAATACAATATTGTAAAGAGGCAGGCATTTCTGCTATTGAATTAATGGGAGACCCTGCTGAAGCTTATGCAGGAAGCCCAGTAGGTATAATGCCTCCTATGAATTTTAGACCACCTGCAGCCAATGATCCTACAAAACCTCCCATGTCTCGTGAAGACTTTATGAAATCGATGGAAGAAAGAAATGCAAAAGCAAGAGCTTGGAGAGAGACGGCTTCTATGGATAAATTTGTAGAGCTAAGAAAATTATTCAATGATGCAGGGATTACTATTTATGCATTTAAACCAGATGCAGCCCTAGGTGTAAAAAGTACCGATGCAGAAATTGATTACGCCATGCGCGCTGCTAAAGCATTAGGCGCTACTTCAGTGAATGTGGAAATTCCAACCAACGCAGATCATTCAAAAAGATTAGGTGAGTTTGGATTAAAACATAAAGTATATGTGGGTTATCATGCACATTTACAAGCTACCGATACCGCATGGGATATGGCTTTGAGCCAGTCTCCTTACAATGCTATAAACCTTGACTGTGGTCATTATATAGCGGCAGGTGGGGCAAATACTACAGCATCTTTATTGGCTTTTATTGAAAAAAACCATGACCGTATTACTAGTATGCATATTAAAGACCGTCAGAATAAAGTAAATGGAACAAAAAACATGCCATGGGGCGAAGGCGATACACCTCTTAAAGAAGTACTTACTTTATTAAAAACTAAAAAATATAAAATACCTGCTAGTATTGAATTAGAATATGATATTCCAGCAGGTTCTGATGCAGTGAAAGAAACAAAAAAATGTTTCGAGTATGCTAAAGCCATTTTAGAAGGATAAATTTTAAATTTATGAACCAGAATATTGCAAAAAATATTTTTGTACACCATGTACTTTTTTATTTAAAAAACCCCTCATCCGCTGCTGATAAAAATAAATTATTAGAGGGCTTGCAAAAATTAGCCAAAATAGAATGTATTCGTTTTTCGGATATTGGTACACCGGCTGCTACTAATAGGTCGGTAATTGAAAGAGATTATACTTATTCTTGGTTATGTATTTTTAATACAGCTGAAGAAGAAATAATATATCAAGGACACCCTATTCATGATGAATTTAGAAACAACTATGCCCATTTATGGGAGAAAGTAGTTATTTACGATTCAAATACCAATACACAGGAAAACCAGTAGCAATAAGGCTTAAGCCCCATATGGCTTCATAAGGTTTATTCAAAATGGTAATCACAAATAAGGCTGCGCAGAATAATAGGAATAGTCCCGGCACAAAAGGGTAGCCAATTACTTTATACTTTCTTTCGTATTCAGGATGCTTTACCCTTAATATAATAACCCCAAGCGCGGTACTTCCATAAAATATAAAGGAAGCAAATACTAGCATATCGGTTAATTGGTCAAAGCTACCCGAGAACACCAAGGCAATAG
>CAITGN010000226.1:0-4398 GCA_903891965.1 uncultured Bacteroidota bacterium | reverse complement strand
GTGTAACTTTACCTTCAATAAACAATAGTTATGCTTAAAGTGGGTGTGTTTGGAGTGGGGCATTTGGGTAAATACCATTTGAATAATTGGAAAGAAATTCCTGAGGTAAGTATAGTGGGGTTTTTTGATCCCAATAATGATAACGCCAAAGAAGTAGAGAAAACCTATGGCTTGAAAAGGTTTATGGACGAAGAAGCCTTAACTGCTGCCTGTGACATAATAGATATTGTCACTCCTACCCAACATCATTTTCCTGTTTGTGAAATGGCTATTAAAATGGGGAAGCATGTTTTTGTAGAAAAACCGATGGCCAATACCATTGAAGAAGGTAAGGCCATTGTAAACATGGTGAAAGAGGCCAATGTGAAATTACAAGTAGGCCATGTTGAAAGATTTAACCCTGCTTATACTGCATTAAAAAATGCATCACTCAACCCTTTGTTTATTGAAGTACACCGTTTAGCGCAGTTTAATCCAAGAGGCACTGAAGTAAGTGTCATTTTCGATTTAATGATTCACGATATTGATATTATTTTAAGTATTGTAAAAAGTGATATTAAAAATATTTCTGCAAGTGGTGTGGCCGTATTAACCGACACCCCTGATATTGCTAACGTAAGAATAGAATTCAACAATGGATGCGTAGCTAATTTAACAAGTAGTAGAATTAGCATGAAAAAAATGCGCAAAATAAGATTGTTCCAAAAAGACGCCTATATAGGTATTGACTTTTTAGAAAAAAATACTGAAATAATTAAATTGAAAAAGCCAGAAGATCCTGAAACTTTTTCTTTTGATATTGAAACGCACCAGGGCACTAAAACTATTTCTATAGAGAACCCCGTCATTGAAGATGGCAATGCTATTAAAGCCGAACTAAGTAGTTTTGTACATTCTATTTTAAACAATGAAACCCCAGTGGTGAGTGAGATTGATGGCTTTTTAGCCATGGAAGTAGCCCATCAAATTTTAGAGAAAATTGGAAAGAGTAGTTCTATGTTAAAGGATGGAACAGAAGCGAATGAGCCCCTGCCGCTGGAAGATTAATAAAATATCACTAATTAAATTAATAGAATTTTAAAACCTAACTAAGAAAAACGCTTGGTTAAAATATAATTCGCAATGGCCATATCTAAGGGCCTAGTAATTTTTATATTTTCGAACTCCCCTTCTACTAAAAATACGGGCAGCCCACTAGCTTCTACTACATTAGCTTCATCGGTAAAAGAAGCCTGATAGTTTTGTTCAAAAGCTTTTAATAATATTTCAGACTGAAAAGTTTGAGGGGTTTGAATAAGCATAACATCCTCTCTGTTTATTAAATGATGTTTCTCCCCTTCCATAAGACGAATGGTATCGGTGGCAGATACAGCAGGAATAGCAGAGCCTTTTTCTACTGCTTGCTGATAACATCTTTGCACTAAGGCAGGAGTAAGTAAGCACCTTACTGCATCGTGCACAAATACGATAGCGCTTTGAGATACTTTGGTTAAGCCATTTTTCACCGACTGAAAACGAGTTTCACCACCTGCCACAAAATGAAAAGTATTTTTAAAATTATTTTTTCCGATTATTTTTTTCCCTTCTCCAATATATACTTCTGGAAGTACAATCACCAATTCAATATCAGAAAAAGCGGTAATAAACTGGTCAATAGTGTGTAAGAGTATGGCTTTGTGTTCAATTTCTAAAAATTGCTTAGGTACTACAGAACCCATTCTCTGACCCGTTCCCCCCGCTACTATAATGGCTATTTTTTTGGAATACATACTAAATATTAATCTAAAATTTACGCTTCTTAATTATACTACTTATTTGGCTAACAACTTAATCGCTTCTGCTTCTAAGTCTTTTTTGTTAATAGGTGCTGTACCTACTAATTCACAAACCATGCCTCCTGCTATATTAGAAATCTCAGCAGCCAAACTCATATTTTTAGTAGCAGCATACACCAAACTTGCCACAGCTATCACTGTATCTCCTGCCCCACTTACATCGGCTATATTTCGAATATGGGTAGGAATTAATGCATGCTTACTAGCTGTTTCATAATATACTCCATGCTCAGATAAAGTAATAAATGAAATTTCATGTCCTAAACTTTTTTGTAAAGACTTATGCACTTGCTGCATACTTTTTTCATCCACAGTATCAATAGCTATTTTTAACCCTTCTTTTACCTCTTTTAAATTGGGTTTAAAAATGGTACAACCTTTATAGGCTAAAAAGTTTTTTTGTTTTGGATCAACTGCAGTAGGAATACCCTGGGTTTTGCAATAATCAATAACAGTAGTAATAACTCTTTCCGATAAAACTCCTTTATTATAGTCTTCTAAAATAATTAAAGCAGGTTTTTCCTTGTTCACATATTCTATAAAGTTCGCTATGAGCTGGTCTTCCTCTTTAGTATTAATATCATTGGTGTCTTCATGGTCTAAACGCATCATTTGCTGATTACGTCCCATCACCCTTACTTTATTAGTAGTCACACGTGTATCGGTTGCAATAATATAATTGGTATTAATGCCTTGCTTTTTTAATAATTGTTCCAAGTCGGCACCTTCTGTATCCTTACCAATAACAGCAAACAAAGTTGTAGGTGCTCCTAGGGAGCAAAGGTTTAAAGCTACATTCGCAGCTCCTCCTACTCTTATTTCTTTTCTTTGAAGTGATACAATAGGCACGGGTGCTTCTGGTGAAATACGGTCTACAAATCCCCACCAATAAGTGTCTAACATAATATCGCCAATAACCCCAATTTTGGTGCTAGATAAACTAGTAAATAACTGCTGCATTTCTTTTGCTTCCATGGATATTAAGCCGCTTTTTGATTACGTAATGCTATATAATACAAAGGTATGCCCATAAGTGTAATTACCAAGCCCCATAATGAATAGAATGGCTTTGTATACACCAAGCCTATACAGAATACTGTAGCCATTACAATGTAAATAGCAGGTAAAACAGGGTAACCAAAGGCTTTATAAGGGCGGGGTAAATTAGGCTCCTTTTTTCTTAATATAAAAATGCCAATAATGGTAAGTACATAAAATATAACCACAATAAAAGAAACCATGGTTAATAAGTCTCCGTATTTGCCACTTAAACATAATAAACTTGCCACTAAGGCTTGTATCCATAAGCCATAAGCAGGTACTTCATTCTTATTTAAGGTACCGGCTTTCTTGAAAAATAAACCATCCTTGGCCATGGTATAATACACTCTTGAACCTGCAAGAATTAATCCATTATTACATCCAAAAGTTGAAATCATAATCATGACTGCAATAACAATGGTGCCAATATTACCTAAAACTGCATTGGCAGCGGTAATGGCTACTCTATCATTTTCAGCAAAGGCCATATCGTTTAAAGGAAGTACATATAAGTACATCAAATTCGCACTAATGTAAATTAAGGTCACAATACTGGTTCCTAAAAATAAACTCAAACCAATATTGCGTTGTGGATTTTTAATCTCTCCTGCAATAAAAGTTACATTGTTCCAAGAATCACTACTAAATATAGAACCCACCATAGCAGCCGACATGAGTCCAATTAAGGCAGTCCCTCCTACTGGTACCCAACTATTGGTAATGGTACCATCCAATGCAGTAGTAACAATATTTTGTTTGGCTGCAAATGCATTGGTCCAATTAATATCCCAGTAATTATTTTTAGCAAATAAAAAACCAACTACAATTAAACCAAACAAAGAAATAAGTTTAGTAAAAGTGAAAGTGTTTTGTATAATTTTTCCTTCCTTCACCCCTCTTGTATTGGTATAGGTTAAAAATAGTATTAAACAAATAGCTAAAATTTGTGCTGCAGATATTTGAATAAAGCCCAGATCGGCAATGATATTAGTTTCACCTACAGAAGGAATTAAATAAGCGGTGAACTTACTAAAGGCTACTGCCACAGCAGCAATAGTAGCTGTTTGTATGACGGAGAAAAAACTCCATCCAAATAAGAAAGCGACTAAGGGATTATAGGCTTTTTGTAAGTAAACATACTGCCCTCCTGCTTTTGGATACATGGCACTTAACTCACCATAACTTACAGCTGCTGTAATGGTCATAAAGCCAGTAATAAGCCAAGCGGTAATTAACCAACCTGCACTTCCCACATACCTGGTAATTTCACTACTTACAATGAATATACCAGAACCAATCATACCCCCTGCTACAATCATAGTAGCATCTAAGGCCCCTAGCCTTGGTTTAAATTCAGATGTTTCAGCTGTATTGGTTGTTGACATGGTTGTATAGTTATTAGTTGTAACGTTATTAGAATAATTAAAAAATCCTTCCCGAGGTTCTGGGGAAGGATTTAAGTTAAGTTATTTTTTTGAAATATGTTCCGAATTCAGCCCCTTAATAATATCGGATGTGATAT
>CAITGN010000225.1:0-2050 GCA_903891965.1 uncultured Bacteroidota bacterium | reverse complement strand
CACCGATTTACAATGGGCTTTCTGGGAAGGGATTCTACACTATTACAAAAAGAATGAAGCCTTCTTGCAAGCACAATTAGGCAACCCTGAGGGAGCCGATAAGCCTAATAAGAAATATTACGACCCTAGAGTTTGGTTAAGAAAAGGCGAAGAGTCCTTTATTCAAAGACTAGAAGTGGCTTTTGATGATTTAAACTGTATTAATAGAAACGCTTAAACAAAATTTTAACACAGCTGCCTATTTATTAAATGGGCGGCTGTTTATTTTTTTATAACTTCATATAGGACTAAAACGATTGCTTAACTATGAGAAATAGAGAAGAAGATATTGAAGTAAACTTAACAGGTGAAGAGACGGCTGCTTCTGAGGCTAGTAAATCAAGATGGTTTAAAAGAATTAGAAAGGGTATTACCACTTCCACTGCCGATAAAAAAGAAACCCCTGAAGGTCTTTGGACAAAATGTCCATCTTGTAATCATATTTGCACAAGTTCAGAATTAAAAGAAAGCTTATTCATTTGTTCTAAATGTAACTTTCATCATAGAATTGGAAGCGACGAATATTTTGATATTTTATTTGATGAAGCAGCGTTCACTGAACTATTTGACAACATCAAAAGTAAAGATGTCTTAAACTTTACCGACTTAAAAAATTATCAAAAAAGATTAGATGAAATTCACGCCAAAACCGACTTAAAAGATTCCATGCGTGTTGCGGTAGGAAAAATAAATGGAGAAGAAATGGTGGTGGCTTGTATGGACTTTGAATTTATTGGAGGTTCATTAGGCAGTGTGATGGGAGAAAAATTTAGCAGAGCTGTTGACTATTGTATAGAACATAAGCTACCCTATTTAGTGATTAGTAAAAGTGGTGGCGCCCGTATGATGGAAAGTGCTTTTAGCTTAATGCAATTAGCAAAAACCAGTGGCAAGCTTTCTCAATTAAGTGACGCTAAACTTCCATTTATATCTATGTTAACCGACCCTACCTTTGGCGGTATTTCTGCTAGCTTTGGAATGTTGGGAGATATTAATATTGCAGAGCCAGGTGCCTTAATTGGTTTTGCGGGTCCGCGTGTCATTAAAGAGACCATTAAAAAAGATTTACCTCCAGGCTTTCAACGCAGTGAGTTTTTATTAGAGCATGGCTTTTTAGACTTTATTGTTGATAGAAAAGACTTAAAAAATAAATTATCCGAAGTGGCTTACTTATTTAAGCACTAAGCTTATTAGAATCCATTTAGGAAGTCAATATTTAATCCTATTTTTGTTTCCCGGTACTATATCAGTTCCGGGATTTTTTATGGCCAAAGCGAAACCAGTACAAGTAAAAGAGTTGAATAATAGGCAAGCCTATTTCAATTACCACATAGAGGACAAGTATGAGGCAGGCATTGTATTGTTAGGTACAGAGGTAAAATCTATTAGAGAAGGCAAGGTAAGTTTCAATGATTCCTTTTGCATGTTTGATAAAGGTGAATTATGGGTTAGAGGACTATTTATCAATGCCTATAGCCATGGCAATGCAAACAACCATATTGAAGTACATGACCGTAAATTATTATTGCAAAAAAGGGAATTAGATAAATTAGAAACCAAGGTCAAAGAAAAAGGATACTCTATTATCCCCCTTCGTATATTCTTTAATGAAAAGCGTTTTGCTAAAGTAGAAATTGGTGTAGGTAAGGGTAAAAAAGAATTTGATAAGCGTGAGACTATTAAGTCTCGCGATGTTGATAAAGAAATTAAACGTCTCCTTAAGAGATAAAAAATATTTCATAGAATAAACGTCTATATCTCACTCTCTGATCGCTTCGCTCACAAAGTTCGTTCGATATAGCATTTATTCTTTATTCCATATTTTTTCAAGTTTCATTCAAGATAAATTTTCAATTGCTTTACAACCTTAAGCAGTTCGTTATATCATTTATTCTTTATTCCATATTTTTTCACTTAATATTTAAATACCCAACTACTCGTACTTTTTCTTCGGAGCATCATCCTCTTTTAATTGCTCAGCAATAGCAGATGGATGCGGGCGATAAGTGGT
>CAITGN010000224.1:0-1921 GCA_903891965.1 uncultured Bacteroidota bacterium | reverse complement strand
CTAATTTGCTGAAACATTTTAAAATTACTCAGCAATATATTTAATCGAATAGCCTGACTTAATAGTATTGTATGAAACAAAAATACTAATACCAATGGTGGCAAATTTTGAACATAATGAAGCAAAAAATAAGACAATAAACCATCCGACTCATTGGCAATGACTAATGGCGGATGCGTCCATACATGAAAATGTAAGGCTACACTTAAGAGCAATAAAAAAATTAAGTTAAGATCGGATTTGTCTTTGAATAAAAAAACCACCAGTTACTATTTAATTTGAATTTTAGCAAAACCAATTTTACTTTTATACTGATAAGGCAAAATGGCTTCATGCGCACCCACTTGCTTTAAGCTTTTTGGCATCCACTCGTAATTTTTTTCATTCAAAATAATAGAATTCCCTTTTACCAATTGACCCTCTTTAGAAAGTGTATTCACTATTAATTGATGTACTCCTTTTTGTTTTTGATGATACACAAAACTCATGCCCGACTCATTTTCAATACTGCCATAGCCAATAAACTGGTCTACATTTTGATCGGTTTGTTTTTTGTCAATTGTTTTGACCCATTGTAAGTTTCCTTTGATATCGAATGACAATAAAGCAATATTATTGGCATTGTAAGTAACACTTGGATAACCAAATGAAGCATAAGGGTTCATCCATCTATTCCACATAAAGGCGCCAGGACCCCAGCCAAATCTAGCCCATGGATAGAAACCAAAAGGTCTGTTCCAGTAATTAAACATAAAGGGATTGTAAAAAGGACCTCCGTAAAAATAATCCCATCTTGAAAACATAGTTCTATTAGAATAAGATTCTGCAGCTTCACTAATAACAACAAAACTACCATCGGCCTGTGTACTTACTTTATCTAAGTAAAACATATCAAAAGCAGTTTTCAAATTTCTTTTGTTGGTTACTAAGCCTCTTACCGCATCGGTAAACCTATTAGAATTAGTAAGTATTTCTTTTTTTGCATTAATATCCCAAACATAAGAGTACAAGCCATCTATATTTCCTTTTTTGGTAGTCGCATAAAAAGAATTCAAAATAACTCGACCTGCTTTATTGTCAATCTTAACTCTAATATCATCTAATAGTAAACTATTATTTAAAATTGGAGACTCTAACACTTCCGCACCGCTTGCCGATAAAAACAATAAACTTACCGCAGGCGCCATGCCCGTTTGCGTCACATTTCTTAAACAAAATAAATTACCATTATTATCTAATGCAAAATCAGATAAACTAGATTTTTTATTGGTTGAATTAATACTTATTTCGGTTTCATTAATATTTTCTATTTGTTGGTTTAAAGTAATGGCTCTTACTTTAATTGAATTCGCATTCGTAGTATTAACACTAAAAATGACCATTTTTTGGCGATCTTCACTTTCTAATAAATTAAAAACTTTCACACCCGTACCTGGTTTTATTTTATCAGCCGAATCTACTATTCTTGGACTACCCACAAGTAAGCCATCATTATTTAATTCAGCCACTGCAGCATACACAGTTGCCTTTACTTGGAACTGAAAAAATACATAAACATTAGTTTCGTTCGTTATAAATTCAATGCCATTTAAATTAGTTGTTTTAATAAAAGATAAATCGTTTTGCTTCACTAGTTGCATTCTATCATTATACTGTGCAATAGTGGCAACACCCCCCACATTTTTATAAATCCAATAACGAGCGCCTACTTTTCCTAATACCTCATACTGCATATCTTCCTTATCGGATTTTTCAATACCCGCCACTTCATAAGATTGTGCAAATAAAAATTGCAAACCTAATAATAAGGACAACGAAATAGTTAAAAAAGACTTCTTCATAGTTTTGAATTTTATAGTACAAATTTAATGCAATAATTAGATTGCAAAATCGCTAAAAGCTAATATTAACGCTTGTTTAG
>CAITGN010000223.1:0-9142 GCA_903891965.1 uncultured Bacteroidota bacterium | reverse complement strand
TCACATTTTTTACCAATGGCCACATGTGGGGCAGGGGTGTCTAGCAGCCAATTCGGGCAAATATCCCTCGTAGCCTTCAACATATAGGCGGCGATCTGATTTAGGACCTGGCCTTTAAAAGGGATGGGACTAGGTAAAATGACGTCAAATGCTGAAATTCTGTCACTGGCAATCATTACAAGTAATTGATTATCAATGTAATAAACATCTCTTACTTTACCGTGGTACTCATTTTTTTGTTGTGGAAAAGGCTTTCTATTCATAGTGCAAAATTAATTTTTTAAAGATACAAATGATAATTTTTTCTAGAATGCTTACAATATGTTAATTTGTACTACGATTCAAACAAAAACAATAATCTATGAAAAAATGTTTAAGCCATTTTGCGTTCATTTGCCTATCTACTTTAATAGTATTTACCGCCAATGCTCAAAATGCAAGTAGTGTTTCAGGTACTGTAAAAAATGCAAGTACTTCAGAAACAATTGCTGCAGTTTCTGTAACCCTTAAAGGGGATAATGCTGGAACTTATACTGATGATAAAGGAAACTTCAAGTTTAGTGTGACTAAAAAAGCACCTTATACTTTAGTTTTTTCTTCAGTAGGGTTTACTTCTAAAGAAGTGGTTGTCAATGGAAATACAGGTTCTTTAAATGTTAGCTTAGCTCCAGCTTTCGTGCTTGGTTCTGATGTGGTAGTTTCTGCTTCAAGAGTACCAGAGAAAATCTTAGAATCTCCAGTAACAATTGAAAGAATTAGTGCTGCTAACATAAGAAATGCACCAGCTGCAGGTTATTATGATATCCTTGGAACAATGAAAGGGGTAGACGTAGTAGCTGCAAGTATGATGTTTAGAAGTATTTCAACAAGAGGTTTTAACGGTAGTGGTAACACACGTATGAACCAATTGATTGATGGTATGGATAACCAAGCGCCTGGTTTAAACTTCTCAGTAGCAAGTATTGTAGGTTTAACAGAATTAGACGTGGATAATATTGAATTATTACCTGGTGCGTCTTCAGCATTATATGGTTCTGGCGGTATGAACGGTACTGTTTTAATTAACAGCAAAAACCCATTCAAATACCAAGGTTTAAGTTTTCAAATTAAGCAAGGGGTTAACCACGTAGGAAACTATGAGCGTCCTCAAGCTCCTTATAAAGATTATACAGTAAGATGGGCTAGTAAAATAGGCGATCGCTTTGCATACAAAGTGAGTGCTCAATATACTGAAGCGCAAGACTGGTTACCAATGAACACTTCTAACTATTCTAGATTAACTGGAAATGGTAATGGTGGTGCTATCGCTGGTACAAGATTAACAGATCCTAACTACGATGGTATTAACGTATACGGTGATGAAACAACATTGAATATTAATACAGGACTAATTGCTCCAGTAAAAGCAGGTATCCTTGCTCAATTAGCAGGTGCATATGGTGCTGGTGCAAGTACAGTGTTGGCTCAATTACAAGGTGCTTCTGCAGTGTACAATACACTTGCAAAGTATGGTGCATTTTTAGGATCTAGCCCAGCAACAGCTGGTTTAGTACCTTATGCTCCTTTCTTATTTGGTGATGCTAAAGGTTGGTATAAAGATATGAACGTAAGTAGAACAGGATATGCTGAACAAGATATCATTGATCCAACTGCAAAAAATACAAAAGTGACTGGATCTATTCACTATAAAGTAAACGATAAAACAGAAGCGTCTTTAAGTGCTTATACTGGAACAGGTAATACAGTGTATTCTGGTTCTGATCGTTATTCTTTACATGATTTAAAAATGAGTCAGTTCAAATTTGAATTGAAGTCTAAAAACTGGATGTTCCGTGCCTACAAAACAATTGAAGATGCAGGTAACTCATTTAACTCTACTATCGCTACTCGTTTATTCAATGAAGCTTGGAAGCCTAGTGCTACTTGGTATCAACAATATACTGGTGCTTATACTCAATACAGAGATGCTGGCTTAGACTATACTGCTGCAAACAATGCTGCACGTTTAATAGCTGATGCTGGTAGACCAACAGGTCATGTAGGCGATAATTCACTTTTCACAACCATTGCTGCTACACCTATTTCTAAAGGGGGTGGTAAGTTCTTGGATAAGTCTACTTTAAGTGTTGCAGAAGGTACTTTGAATTTAACTGAAATGTTGAATTTAAATAAATATGACATTGATTGGTTAGTAGGTGGTAGTGCAAAAATGTATACTTTGAATTCTCAAGGAACTTTGTTTGCTGATACTACAGGTCGTTTATATATCAATGAGTCTGGTGCTTATTCTCAAATCTCTAAGAAATTCTTTGGAGATATTTTGAAACTATCTTTCTCTGGACGTTATGATAAAAACACCAACTTCGCTGGAAAATTCACTCCAAGATTCTCAGCTGTGGTGAAAGTTGCTGAAGACAACAATATCCGTCTTTCTTACCAAAGCGCTTATCGTTTCCCTTCTACACAAAACCAATGGATTAACTTGTTAGTAGGTGGTGGTACACGTTTAATGGGAGGTTTACCTCAATTAAGAGATTACTACAAGTTCAATACAAACCCTGCATATACTTTAGCGAGCGTAACTGCATTTGGTGCTTCTGCTGCTGCAGGTGCTCCAAATCCTTCTTTATTAGCTCAACAAAAATTTGGAGAGTTTAAGCCAGAATCAATGAATTCATTTGAAGTTGGTTACAAAACTTTAATTGCTAAAAAATTATTAATTGATTTCTACGCATACGCAGGTCACTATGAGAATTTCATTAGTGGTGTAACTGTATTACAATCAAGAAATGCTGCTAACCCAAGTGTATTAGATGTATTAGATGCGAATAAGCGTGTTGCTTATAGTATTTCTACTAACTCTACTGCCAATGTTTCTACAAAGGGTTGGGGTGCTTCAATGGATTATTTATTACCTAATCGTTTTGTATTTACTTCTAGTATTTACACAGACGAAATTGGCGAATTACCTAAAGGCTTTATTTCTTATTTCAACACACCTACTTGGAGAGCTAACTTCGGTTTCAGTCATCCAGGTTTGTTAATGAATAACAGATTAGGCTTTAATATCAACATACACTACCAAGATGAGGTTATGTATGAGGGTACTTTCGTAACAGGTCAAATACCTTCTTTCAATACATTAGATGCTGTTCTTACTTATAGAGTGCCTAAAATCAAGTCTTTGGTTAAAATAGGTGGTACGAACGTAATGAACAAATACTACAATACTTCATATGGTAGCCCTGCAATAGGTGGCTTATACTATATAAGTTTTGCTTATAACGTATTGTAATTCTTTTTAGGGTGGGTTAGATTTTAGATCCCCTCCTCCTGACTAGCTCAGGAGGAGGGGATTTTTTTATGCCTTAGAATTACTTTTTTCCTTTATAAATCTCTATTTTTGCAACTCAAATTAAATAGTTATTCATGCGATCAATTGCCTTAAGAGAAGCCATCAGGGAAGCCATGAGCGAGGAGATGAGAAGAGACGAAAGAGTCTTGCTAATGGGAGAGGAAGTAGCTGAATATAATGGCGCTTATAAAGTAAGCCAGGGTATGTTAGCTGAATTTGGCGCTAAACGCGTTATTGATACTCCGATATCTGAATTAGGCTTTACAGCGGTGGCTGTAGGGGCTGCTCAGAATGGACTAAGACCCATTGTGGAGTTTATGACTTGGAACTTTGCTGTACTACCTTTGGATCAAATATTGAATACGGCAAGTAAGATGCTAGCCATGAGTGGAGGTCAAATTGGCTGTCCTATAGTCATGAGAGGGCCCAATGGAAGTGCAGGTCAATTAGGCGCACAACATTCAACTGCTTTTGAAAGTTATTTAGCTAATATACCGGGTATTAAAGTAGTCTCTATTTCTAATGGATATGATGCAAAAGGTTTATTAAAGCAAGCCATTCGTTATGAAGAAGATCCTATTATGTTCTTAGAAAGTGAAGTAATGTATGGAGATAAATGCGAAGT
This sequence comes from uncultured Bacteroidota bacterium, assembly GCA_903891965.1. Lineage (GTDB taxonomy): Bacteria > Bacteroidota > Bacteroidia > Chitinophagales > Chitinophagaceae > Sediminibacterium. The sequence continues at coordinate 5,162 of CAITGN010000223.1, read as the reverse complement.
GCCTGAAGAAGAATATTATATTCCCTTAGGACTTGCCGATGTGAAAAGACCAGGCCGTGATATTACCATTGTCTCTTATAGCAAAATGATGAAAGTAGCCTTAGGTGCTGCAGAGGAATTAGAGAAGGAAGGAATAAGTGCAGAAGTGATTGACCTTAGAACCATTCGTCCTTTAGATTGGATGACTGTTTTAGAAAGCGTTAAAAAAACAAATAGATTAGTAATTGTGGAAGAGCAATGGCCATTTGCCTCTGTATCTTCTGAACTAAGTTATCGTATTCAAAAAGAGGGATTCGATTATTTAGATGCACCTATAAGAAGGATTACCAGTGCTGATGCGCCTATGCACTATGCGCCTAATTTAACTGCATTAGCTATACCAGATGTTACAAGAACTGTTAAGTTAATTAAAGAGGTAATGCATCAGTACAAATAAATGCTCCCTTATCCTTTAATTTAGCCTTTCAAATTAAAATTGAGTTAATTCTAAATCTTTTTATAAATATCCCTCACAAAGGGATATTTTTGTTATAACAATAATCTCTTATTTATGGGTTTAGCATTCTTTATTATTTTTTGGTTGGGTTGGCATATTGGTATGTATGGCATGCTTGTAAAAGCAGGTGGGGATAAAACCAAGGCAATGATTCCTATTTACAATACTTGGGAAGTAGTTAAATTATGTGGTATTCCTAAAATTTGGTTTTGGTTACAACTCATTCCCATCTTAGGACAATTTATTAGTCTTTGGATTTCGATCATCTTTACCATGCATTTTAAAAAGGTAAATGTGATTCAACATGCATTAACTGTTTTTGTTCCTTTTATATATTTACCTTATTTAGGTTTTTCTGAAAAAGAAAAATGGTATGGAGAGCAGGCCTTAGTGCATTATCACAAACCCGCTTCTAGAGAATGGATAGATGCTGGTGTATTTGCCATTGTTGCGGCTACTTTAATTAGAACATTTTTATTCGAAGCCTATGTAATTCCTACAGAGAGTATGGAAAAAACATTATTAGTGAATGACTTCTTATTTGTAGACAAGCTTACCTATGGTGCTAGAATTCCTCAAACACCTATTTCATTTCCATTTGTTCATAATACTTTACCGGGAGCACCTACAACACCTTCTTATGTAAAATGGGTCCAACTCGATTATCAAAGATTACCCAAGTATAGAGATATAAATAGAAACGATGTTGTGGTATTTAATTTCCCTGCAGGAGATACCATTATTAATTTACCTGAATTCGGATCTAAGTTTCCTTACTACGATGTGTTAAGAACACCTGAGTATAATAATAATAGAGAAAAGCTACAAGCAGATTACCCCATTTTAGTGCATCCCATGGATAAGACCGATAACTATATTAAAAGATGTGTGGGTCTCCCTGGTGATCTTATTCAAGTAAAAGAAAGTAGGTTATGGGTGAATAATAAGCCTGCTTATGTGGCTGCTTCTGCGCAAACAGAATATATTGTTATTACAGATGGTACACCTATTCCAGAAAGTTTTATAGAAGATACCATTGGAATTAATATAAATGAGGCAACTTCCGATTTTAAAGTAATGGAAGGCAGGCCCAATACCTATGTGATTAATATGACAGCAGGGGCTGCAGCAAGCTTACGTAAATTGCCACAAGTAAAAGAGATGAGTTTTTATGTAGATAATTTAATTGGCAATACTTTTCCTAATGATGTTGTGCACGCACCATGGTCGGTAGATAATTTTGGCGCCATTCGCATTCCTAAAAAAGGGGATATAATTGAATTAAATGATACCACTATTGAAATTTACCGCAGACTTATTACCAACTACGAACACAATAGTTTAGAAAAAATAAATGATCAATTTATATTGAATGGTAAAGTTGCGACAAGCTATACGGTGAAACTTAATTACTATTGGATGATGGGAGATAATCGTCATCGCAGCCAAGATAGCAGGTATTGGGGCTTTGTGCCAGAAACACATATTGTGGGAAGAGCCGCTTTAATTTGGTTTAGTTATAATAAATCCATTAGGTGGAATCGCCTATTTAATTTGATTAAATAAAGCACAAAAAAAATTACATGCAGCAAAAATTTGAGTTCGAATATGATTTGTTAGAGAATGCCAATCAATTGTCAATTGCAGATCAGGAACTTTTAGAAGCTGCAAAAAAAGCAACAGAGACAGCCTATGCACCTTATTCTAATTTTAAAGTAGGGGCTGCTGCAAGACTAAGTTCCAATGCAATTATGGTAGGTTCTAATCAAGAGAGTACCAGCTTCCCAGTGGGTATTTGTGCTGAACGTGCCTTATTAAACAGTGTAGGAAGCCAATTTCCCCATGAAACCATTCATACTATGGCAATTAGCTACGAACCGGTGGGTAAGCCCTCAGTAGAGCCTATATCGCCTTGTGGTATGTGCAGGCAGTCCTTATTAGACTATGAAAACAGGTTTAAATCTCCCATTAAGATTATTATGGCTGGGAAGTCGGGTAAAGTGATGGTGGTAAATTCTGCCACTCATTTATTACCCTTTGGTTTCGACGGATCCATTTTAAAATAAGGTTTGTACCCCTAGTGCCAATCTAAATTCATGTTGTAATAGCCATTTTTTTCTGGCCTTACCCCAAGCATATCCTACTAATGATCTATCTGCTCCCACAATTCTATGACAGGGTACTATAACAGCTATTTTATTTTTACCGTTGGCAGCAGCCGCTGCTCGAACAGCAGTAGGGTCGCCCATTTTTTTGGCAAGTTCTCCATAACTTAAATTCTTCCCAAAAGGTACTTCATATAATTCTTTCCAAACTCTTTGTTGAAATTCTGTTCCTTCTTGGTTAATGGCCACAGAAAAACTTCTTCTATTACCCGCAAAGTATTCTATGAGTTCATCTATGCATTGCTGAATGACTGGGGGAGAATCCTCGGATAGGTTTATGCTTGATACTTTGTCTGTTTCTACAAAAACTAATTCTTCAATACAAAATTCGGAGGCTACTATTTTAATAACACCAATTGGGCTATGATAAATTTGTGTGTATTTTGTTTCCATTAACCGATGGGTTGGCCATTATCTACTGGGTGAGAGGGATGTAATAAGACCACTTCGTTTTCGGTATCATAAACGCCTAAAACCAGGCACTCGCTCATAAAGTTGGCAATTTGTTTGGGTGGAAAATTCACCACAGCTACTACTTGTTTACCAATTAAATTGTCAATACTATAATGAGCGGTAATTTGAGCAGATGATTTTTTAATACCCAAGCTACCAAAATCGATACTTAATTGATAGGCAGGTTTTTTGGCTTTCGCAAAAACTTCGGCCGATAAAATGGTGCCGCAACGAATATCTACCTTGGTAAAATCATCCCACTGAATCATAGTTTTATTATTAGTCTAATAAATTGGCTAAATCGGTAAGGTCCTTTTGCTTGTATTGAAGAGTAGGGCTATTAAAACATTTTGCAAATTCTAGTAAATGCTTTTTAATAATTTTTACATTTGACAATGCTTTGTAATAACTATTCTTAGGTTCAATATTAGAACGAATCATGTACTGGTCTAAATCCTTTTGTGAAAAAGCATTACCTGTTGTACCCTCTACATAAAACTGAATAAATTCTTGTGGGTTAGTAACCAATTCTTCAGGATCCCAGTCCGATGCATAAAAAGCTATAATACATTGCTTGGGAATATTGATAAACTGAGCCTGTATTTCCAATTGTTGACAAAGCTCTGCGTATAATAAAGTATTGGCAATGGCATTCCCTTTTTTAGATTGTAGTGGAGCTGAAATTAAAAATTCTTCTGGCTTTTCATAGTTCACTTCTACGCCTTTTATTTGATAGTAGTTAAAAAGTATGTTTCTAATCACATTGGCTTGTTCCAATGGGGTTAAATAGTTATTAAGCTCTAGCCAAATATTACGTCTTATTTTTTCCATTTGATGACGCAAGCTGTCAATGGCTAATTCGGGAAATTGAAATTTTGTAACGAGTAAGGCCCCTTCAAATAAAGAGGGTTCGGGCTTGGACTTCCATTCCACGAAGGCTTCTTTTAAATCTTGCAAACGCAGTTTGTAAATCATTATTTCAATGCGTTCCAAAGTAGCTTCGTCTAAAGTGTTTTCCCAAAGATGTTCAAGATCAGGTATAATGGGTGTGCCGTAATTCAGCAACCTATCTGCAATGGTATTAAATACTTCTTCATCAGGATCGTCTATTAGCTTAAATAGGGCGTTAATTTCAGCTTCTTTTTGCATAGGTTAAACTAATATTTGGTTTCAATTATTATTCAAATCAACGAAATATATCGTCAAAAATGGTTTTAACTTATCCCATCTATGTGGATATATTTAACAATTGTTTACATAATAAATAGAATTATTAAACGTTCGGGTAAATAATAGTCATTAAAGCCTAGTCTTAATGCAATTTGTCTTTTCTTTGTATATTATATCAAATCACTATTGTATACCATAAAGATTTACTATGTCAAACATTAATGTAAGCACTCCTAAATTTCCTGTAATGGCTAATTCATTACATGCAGAATTAAAAAGAAGAGTAAATCTTTATTTAGAAGAACATGCTATAAAATCAACAGGGAATTTTAAACTATTTTCTAAAGCGATTATTTTAATGAGCTTATTTATTGTCACCTATATCCATTTAATATTTTTTACGCCTCCTGTATTTTTTGCAATTTTAGAATGTGTTTTATTTGGGGGGTTGATAGCAGCAATTGGATTTAATGTAATGCACGACGGAAGTCATGGTAGTTTTAGTAAATACGCTTGGTTAAATAAATTAGCTTCTTCTTCAATTAGTGTTTTAGGAGCCAGTCGTTTTATGTGGGCTATGAAGCATGTGACTTTGCACCATACTTTTACAAATATTGATGGGGTTGATGATGACATTGAAGTGGGAGTATTAATGAGAATGGCACCTACGCAAAAACATTATTTATTACACCGTTTTCAGCATATTTATTTTTGGGTTTTATATATGTTATTGTATATTTTTTGGATATTCTTTGCAGATTATAAAAAGTATTTTTCCAAAAAAATTGGTTCGGTAGAAATCAAAGAAATGACATTTGCCGATCATTTCGAATTTTGGGCAGTTAAAGTATATCATGCATTTGTATTTGTGGTATTAC
>CAITGN010000222.1:0-1713 GCA_903891965.1 uncultured Bacteroidota bacterium | reverse complement strand
TTTTGTAACGGTGGGCTTTAATCAAATTGTAAATAATTTAGCAAAAATAAATTACAGGTGGGGACAGAATGCAGATGTGGTGATTCGTATGCCAACAGGTGCGGGTGTAGGAGCGGGTCCTTTTCATTCTCAATCGAATGAGGCTTGGTTTACGCATGTACCCGGATTAAAAGTAGTGTATCCGTCTAACCCCATTGATGCAAAAGGTTTATTGATTGCAGCATTAGCTGATCCAAATCCTATACTTTATTTTGAACATAAAGTAATGTATAGAAGTATTGAAGCAGAAGTGCCCGATGAATATTATCAAATACCTATTGGTAAGGCTGCACTATTAAGTGAAGGAGAAGAGGCTTGTATAATTACTTATGGTATGGGTGTGCATTGGGCCTTGCAATATCAAGCAGCACATAGTGAAGCTTCCATTAGTATTTTAGATTTAAGAACCTTATCACCTTTAGATTATGAAGCCATCGAAAAAGTGGTGAAGGCTACAGGAAAAGTAATGGTACTGCACGAGGATAATTTAACCGGTGGTATTGGTGGAGAAATTAGTGCATGGATTGCAGAGCACTGCTTTGAATATTTAGATGCACCTGTTATGCGCTGCGCATCACTAGATACACCTATTCCATTTAATACTGTTTTAGAAAAACAATATTTAGCGAATAGTAGGTTGGAAGAAATGATGCAAAAACTGCTTTCTTATTAATTAGGATTATTGGCTCGGTACACTCTAAGAAAATTCCCACCTAATACTTTTGCGATATCTTTATTGGAATAACCTCTTGCAATTAATGCTTGTGTAAATGCAGGATAGTCTACAACTGTTTTTAATTCTTTGGGTGCAGAGTTAATACCATCGAAGTCAGAACCTAAGCCCACATGGTCAATGCCAATTAATTTTACGATATGGTCAAAGTGTTGCATTAATTGTTCTAAGTCTGGTTTAATAGCTTCGCTTTCTACAGGATATTTTTCAGAAACCATGGTGAAAGCGTATTCGCGTTGTAAACCGGTTGCTAATAAAGAATCAATTTCTGCTTTATGATTTTTTCTAAAGGCTGCATCTTTCTTGCTAAAATTACTATCTACAAAACCAGAGAAGAAATTTAAATGTATCACACCGCCATTTTTTCCTACAGCTATAATTTGATCGTCTTTTAAATTTCTAGTAACAGGACAAATTGCATAGGCATTACTATGTGAAGCAATTACTGGCTTGGTAGTCGTTTTAATCGCATCCCAGAAAGTAGCTTCGCCCACATGTGAAATATCTACAATAATCCCAAGCTTATTCATGCGTGCAATAATTTCTTTACCAAAACTAGTCAAGCCTTTTGGCCCGGTATACTTAGGATCTTTTTCATCGACATGAGAGCTGGCCCAAGAAGGGGAGTTGTTCCATGTAAGTGTCATGTAGCGAACCCCTCTATTATAAAAAGTATCTAGTCTATCAATATTGTCCTCTAACATATGGCCACCTTCCACGCCATACTGCGCCACAATTTTATTTTCTTTCAAAGCTTTTTGAATTTGCTTCCAAGTTTTCGCAATCACAATTTTATCAGGGTTACGGTTTGCTACTGCCTCTAAGGTATCCATCGATCTCATAGCCCAGGCATAGGGGTTGGCTTTTTCACCATCGCACCAAACTGAAAATAATTGGTAGTCTAGTCCACCTTGTTTGAATCTTTTTAAATCGGAATGGTT
>CAITGN010000221.1:0-4379 GCA_903891965.1 uncultured Bacteroidota bacterium | reverse complement strand
CTCCGATAGTACGGCTACAGAAGCACAGGAGGCACGTGCGATGATGCTTACTTTCTGGGATCCCACCGATAAAACCGCACTTCGTATTGACCTATGGACCAAGGATATGATGGTGGATGAAATGGCCGACTTCTTTTATCAAAACTTAATGGGCATGAGCGATGCCTATTTAAGAGCTACGCAAGATGAAGCCTTGTCCAATGAATTCAAAGAATTCGCTAAAACTTTTTATACTAAATTCAGGGCTAGTCAACTTTCAGAAAATAATAAATAAAAGATTATAATAAATAAACGAAAATAAATTCACGAATAGAAAATTAACTAAACTAACAATACTAAATCAATAATATTATGTCTTTAGAAAACGATGTGATGTCTTTAATGAAAGACGCAATGAAAAACAAAGATGAAGCTTTGTTAAGAGGATTAAGAGCCATTAAAGCAGAAATCATAAAAGCAAAAACAGAACCCGGTGCCAATGGTGCTATATCTGCAGAAACAGAATTAAAGTTATTGCAGAAATTAGTGAAACAACGCAAGGATTCTTTAGCCATATTTGAACAACAAAATAGAGCAGACCTGGCCACTAAAGAATCGGAAGAAATTGCTGTGATAGAAAAGTTTTTACCTGCACAAATGAGTGAGGAGGATGTGAAAGCCGCTGTGCAAGCCATTATCACACAAGTTGGGGCTGCTGGTCCTGGGGACTTAGGTAAGATTATAGGCATGGCTACTAAACAATTAGCAGGTCAAGCAGATGGAAAAGTTATTTCTGCTATTGCCAAAACTTTATTAAGTGCCTAATACTATGTGGTTAGATATTCTCACAGGTACTATTTTTATTATTGCCATTTTGCAAGGCTATAGAAATGGCTTTATTAAAGCAGTCATTTCTTTTTTCTCATTCATGATTGGCTTAATTCTTGCTTTTCAATTTGCAGGTTGGGTAGCTAAGTTCTTAAAGGAACATACTCAAATTGCTTCACACTGGTTGCCCTTCATTTCATTTTTAGTTATTTTAGTTTTAGTACTCATTATATTAAAATTTATTTCAGGGGTATTACAACAAACTGCTGAATGGTTATTATTAGGTTGGTTAAATAAATTATTAGGCATTGTTTTATATGGTTTTATTTACTTCACTATCTTAAGTGCGGTTATTTATTTTTTACAAGTTTTAGGGGTGATTCAAACTGTTGAAATGAAAGAGACTTACACCTATACTTATTTACAAAAATGGTGGCCTTATTGCATGGAAAAAGCCTCTATTTGGATTCCCTCCATTAAAAGCACTATTACTACCTTTTCTAACCCTTTTAAATAAGGGTCAAAACTGGCAGAATGCATTGATGCTGAATAGGTTAACAAATTGTTATTTATTCTATATCTATGGATTTAGTATCCTCTAGCTATTCTCATTTTTAAAACGAATTAACTACCTTTAACCATTCGATAAATAGGCAAAAAAGGACGAAGTATGGAATACGAGATTATAAAAGACGGGAACTTTGAATACCTAGAAGTAGGTGAAGGGGAAACCTTAATGCTCTGTCATGGACTTTTTGGAGCACTCAGTAATTTCTCAGACCTGATCGAAAAATTTAGACATACTCATAAAGTAGTGGTGCCCATACTGCCTTTATTTGATTTAGATATTTTACATACCAGTGTAGCTGGTTTAGAAAAACATATTGCTGCCTTTATTGAACATAAAAATTATACCAATATTCATTTGTTGGGTAATTCTTTAGGCGGCCATGTGGCCTTGGTCTATATTTTAAAACATCCTGAAAAAGTGAAGTCACTTACTTTAACTGGTAGTAGTGGTTTGTTTGAAAATGCAATGGGCGATAGTTATCCTAAAAGAGGAGACTATGAATATATCAAAAACAAAACGGCACAAACTTTTTATGACCCTGCAGTGGCCACTCCAGCATTAGTGGATGAAGTTTTTGAAATTACTAGAAATAGAATAAAAGTTATAAAAATTATTGCTTTAGCCAAGAGTGCGATTCGTCATAATTTAGGGGAAGAATTAAATCAAATTCAGCAACCTACTTTATTAATTTGGGGAAACAATGATATTGTAACACCTCCCTTTGTAGCAGAAGAATTTAAAAAATTAATTCCGAATAGTGAATTGCATTTTATTGATAAATGTGGACATGCCCCTATGATGGAAGTGCCTGCTGAATTTAATACCATCTTAGAAAAATTCCTTGGTTCTTTACCTAAATAATCATCTTATGATTGCAAATGAAATGGCTGTAAAAGGGTTCCCCATGCTTCGCTTGGAAGACACCGCTTCCTTTGTATTGCAGTGTATGGAAGACTATGAAGTACAACATTTGCCTCTTTTAAAAGACGAATATTTTATTGGTTTAGTGACAAAGGAGTCGGTATTAGATATTGCTTTAGATCAAACCATGGCCTCGATTGCAGAAGGTTTGATTCGTACTAGCGTAAACGGTGCAGCACATTTTACGAAAGCATTAGAATTATTTTCAAAACATGAACTTTCCTTACTGCCTGTTTTAAATGAGCAACAAGAATGCGTAGGGGTAATTACACAGAAAATATTAAATGAAAATATAGCGCGTTTTATAGGAGCAGAACAAAATGGAGCCATTATAGTGCTTTCAATTTCCCCTTATCAATACTCCTTAGCTGAAATGAGTCGCTTGGTAGAAACCAATAATGCTCAAATTTTACAATTGAATAGTTTTTTTGAGCCCGCAAATGGTGCTATGATTATCACCATTAAAATTAATCAAGAAGAGGCTTCTGCTATTATCTCTACTTTTGAGCGCTATGATTATCAAGTGCTGCATTATTTTGGCAAGTCACCTCTGCACAATGATATTGAAAGTCATTACCATCATTTAATGAATTATTTAGATGTGTAATAAAATAAAGTATCTATTATTTTTTATTGCTTCTTTTTTATTTTTTACAAACTTAGTTTCGGCACAAATAAAAATTACCTCTATACAAATAGAGGGCAATAAAAAAACAAAGCCTTATATTATTTTAAGAGAGTTGCCTTATCACCAAGGCGACATCCTCTCCAAAGACTCTTTAGCTATTTTAGATACCATTTCTCAACAGCAATTATTTAATACTACCTTGTTTGAGCAAGTGACGGTGCATTCATCTTATTTAGATAGTTCGCAAGTAGTCATTAAAATACAAGTCCGTGAAAGATGGTATTTATTTCCTATTCCTTACTTCAAATGGGTGGATCGTAATTTTAACCAGTGGTGGAATGATCAAAATAGAAGCCTTGACAGGGTTAACTATGGCCTAAATTTAAGGCAGTCCAATGTAACGGGTAATAATGATAAATTGAATGCAGCCTTTGTTACAGGCTATACACATCAAGCTAATTTTAGGTATCAAATTCCTTTTATTGATAAAAAATTACGTTATGGTTTAGCCTTTGGTTGGCAAAATGCTACTCAAAAGGAAATTAATATTACAACCAAATTAGATAAACAAGTTTTTTATAAAACCCAAGATATAATTCAACAGGGGTATAGGGCCAATGCAAGTTTATTGTACCGTCCTAATTTATTTGAAAGACATAGTCTTCAACTGGGCATGGGTAGAAACGAAATAAGTGATTCTGCTTTGCTTTACCAATCTAATTATTTACCTAGTCATCAGAAAACATTTTCTTATATAGACGCCGCTTTATCATTTGCTAGTATTCGTTTCGATTACAATGCTTATCCTACCAAGGGCCAGTCTACCGATTTCATTTTGTATCAACGCTTTTCAAAAAATAGTAATTTAAGTTCCGTTCAATTTAGAAAAGTGATTGTAAGACCTTTCTCTAGATCGAATTTTGTTTTTTTAGAATCTAATTCAATTATTAAGTTTTTATCCAATCAAAACTATACCGATAATAAATTACTAGGCTATGGTAATTTACAAATGAATGGGTTGGATTATTATGTGGTGGATGGTAATGCAGCGAGTATTTTAAAAGCTTCTTTTCATCATTCATTGGGATCTTATAGCGTGGTTAATAAACTTACCCCTAAGCGCATTCCTATTATTAAATATCAATTTTGGTTAAAGGCCTTCACACATCTGGGCTATGTTTATAGCGAAAAGCCTGTTAATGGAAATCGGCTAAACAATACCCTACTTAGAACTGCAGGGATAGGATTAGACATAGTGGGCATCTATGATTTTGTATTAAAAATTGATTACAGCTTGAATCAGCTTGGGGACAAAGGGTTATATTTGCGTACGGGTTTTAATTTTTAAATTTTTTGGATGAAAGTAGCTATTTATAGTAGAGGGGTTGACATCGATCAGCAGCAATCATTGCAAGCATTACTACTTGCCTTGGATAAGTATGCGTTTACGAT
>CAITGN010000220.1:0-3085 GCA_903891965.1 uncultured Bacteroidota bacterium | reverse complement strand
TACAAAAGAACTATTTACTTTTTTAGCCGATTATTTTTCCAAAGAACCCGTTGAACTTATTTTAATAGGAGAGCCCCTTAATTTAGATAATACACCCACTGATGCGACGCCCTTAGTGCAAAAAGCCATTATTGATTTAGGCAAGAAATTCCCTAGCATTCCCATTCAAACAGTAGATGAGCGTTATAGTTCTAAAAATGCAGTCAGAGCCATGGTAGAAATGGGCATGAAGAAAAATGATAGAAGAGACAAGAAAACCATTGACAGAGTGGCTGCTACCATGTTATTGCAGGAATATCTGACCAACCGTTCGTAAAGCCATCTTTTATTGATAACTTTGCAGCCAATATCCCCTTTTTAGATTAATAATTTGATTCTATGATTTTACCAATTGTTGCCTATGGTGCAGCTATATTAAGAAAAATGAGTCCTGCTATTGATGCAGACTATCCTGGCTTGGCTTTATTAATTGAAGACATGTGGGAAACCATGTATGAAAGTAATGGGGTGGGACTGGCTGCGCCACAGATTAATAAGAACATTCGCTTATTTGTAATGGATAGTGAACAAATTTTTGCTAGTAGAGAAGAAGAGGATGAAGTATATCCAGACGCACCTGGTATTAAAAAAGTATTCATTAATGCCAAAGTGCTTGAAACAGGGGGAGCCGATTGGGTTTACAACGAAGGTTGTTTAAGTATTCCTAAAATTAGAGAAGATATCACCAGGGCTGAGACAGTTACCTTATCTTATATGGATGAAAACTTCAAGTCCTACACAGAAACTTTTACAGGCATGACGGCTAGAATTATTTTACATGAGTACGACCATATTGATGGTAAATTATTCATTGATTATTTGAAGCCACTTCGCCGTAAAATTTTGCAAGGAAAATTAAATGATATTTCTAAAGGAAATACAAGAGTTGATTATAAAATGATTCAAATTAAATAATTCATTATGCGTTTTACGAGTTCAAAATGTAAAGGTTTTAAATATACAGGCTTTAAATATATTGGCATTATATTGTTAATACTTGTAATGAATGCGAATGTAAATGCACAGGACACTACTTTTAGTGACGGTGGTCAAAACTTTACTTTAACCGACGCCATTGTGCGTAATCATTTTGATTATAAAGAAATTTTACAAAGAATTAAAGAAGACACTAGTTTTTATAAAGCTTTTAAAACACTGCGCACTATTGGATACAGTTCTTACAATTATATTCAAATGAAGGATAAGAACGAAAAAGTAGTGGCTACTTTAAATAGTAAAACCAAGCAAACTAGAAAAGACAATTGTAGGTCCATGGAAGTATTGGAGGAGCAAGTGACAGGTAATTTACGCGACGCATCGGGTTCTTATAATTATGTAACCCCTTCTTTATATGCTAGTTTGTTTTTTACCAAGGGAACCATTTGCGGAGAGACCAATATTATAAAAGGGAAAGTGAGAGAAATTAAAGGCTCGGGTATTGATAAAGCAAAAGAGCAGTTAAAAATGTTGTTTTTTAATCCGGGTAAAAAAATTGCGGGTATCCCTTTTATTGGCGATAAGTTAGACTTATACGATGAGTCGGCACATGAGCTATATGATTACAAATTAGATTATGTCGACTACCATGGTCAGTTGGTGTATGTATTTGATGTGCAACCAAAACAAGACCTTGGCTTTTTTCAAAAAGATAGAGTAGTGGTGGATCAAATGATTACTTGGTTTAATCCTAAGACTTTAGAAGTGTTGGGTCGTAACTATTCATTAAGCTATAAAGCAGGGGTATACGATTTTAATGTTCAGATGGAAGTGGAGATGACTTATTTCAATGGAGTACTCGTTCCTAAAATTTTAAGATACAATGGAAATTGGGATGTAGTATTTAAAAAGAGAGAAAGAGGATTGTTCACAGCCACTCTATTTGATTTTAAAGCAGCACAGTAAAACCATCGGTTTAAACTAAATAAAGCTGTGATAGGCTAGTAATAAATTAATTAGGAGAAAACCAGACTTAGCAAACTAAGCTTATACTTTTAAAAAGCTTGTTTCAATATATTTCACCACTTCAATTAAGCTACCTGTTTCATTGAAAACTTTTAATTGTTGGTCGGCGCCAGTACCGCTTTGAAATATATCCTTTACTTTTTCTAAATGTTTTCTGCTACCTAGTTCATCTACGACTGAGTCAACAAAGTCAAGTAATTCTAAAATTAAATCTTGAATGGGTACTTCTTTTTCTTTACCAAAGTCAATTAATTTTCCTTCAATACCATAACGGCTTGCACGCCATTTATTTTCATTAATTAAAGAACGTTGGTAATTAATGAAATTTATATTTTGTCTTCTTAGTGAATATATTTTAGCACATATAGCTTGGAAGAAGGCAGCAATGGTAATGGTTTCCTGAATGGTCATAGGTACATCACAAATTCTAAATTCAACAGTATTAAAAACAGGGTGTACGCGTAAGTCCCACCATATTTTTTTACCATCATCTATGCAATTGGTTTTAATAAGTAGTTGAATAAATTTTTCATAGGCTTCAATGCTTTCAAAAGTATCGGGAATGCCTGTTCTTGGAAATTTATCAAATACTTTACTTCTATAAGATTTATACCCTGTATTGCGCGTTTCCCAAAAAGGGGAGTTCGTACTTAATGCATAAATATGTGGTAAAAAATACCTGGCAGTGTTCGCAATTTGCATGGCCATACTTCTATCTTCAATACCCACATGCACATGTAGTCCGAAAATTAAATTACTTCTTGCAGCTTGTTGCAATTCATTTAAAATGGCTTGGTACCTAGATTGATCCGATACCAATTGTGTTTCCCATAAACTAAAAGGGTGGGTGCCTGAAGCGCCAATGCTAAAACCGAGTCCATTCGCAACTTCTGAAACATGGGTTCTTAATGCTAAAATTTCCTCAAATACTTCATCTACATTTTTACAAATGCCGGTGCCTACTTCTACCACCGCTTGGTGCATCTCGGCCTTAATCTTGTCTTTAAATTTCTTCTGTCCCTCGTTCACAATTTGCTGCTGATGGCTTTTTAATTCCTTCGTAGCAGGGTCAAGTACCATGTAC
>CAITGN010000219.1:0-6818 GCA_903891965.1 uncultured Bacteroidota bacterium | reverse complement strand
TTCAGATTATTGGGGAAGGGGCCTTTCTCAGAACCTGTGTATAAAAACTTACAATAGTTTGGCCAATAATTAGCTGAATCGTAATCGTATTTACTATCGTTTAAAATGCCATCGCTATTGCAATATATAACGGCACTCAACATGAACTCAACTTTCTTCTCCGGATCCATTACATAGGCTATGTCTAATAAAAACCCATAAGCGTCACCCACTTTATTAAATATTTTCAGATTATTGGGGAAGGGGCCTTTCTCAGAACCTGTGTATAAAAACTTACAATAGTTTGGCCAATAATTAGCTGTGTCGTAAGTAGGATACTGCGATTCAGTGGGCAAGGTATGCATGTAGTGAAGTAAAAACTTTCTATCCTCGGTGGTTAAATTAAATCTTTGAGAGGGGGGTGTTTGATCAAAGAATAAAACCGATTTTAAAATATGGGTAAGGTCGCTTAAATAAATTCTGTTTTTATCTGAAAAATTTAAAGGGCCTTTGATGAGTGAGTCTTGGTTATTCAAATAAGCATTGCCAATAAAGGCATTATAATATGGAAGGCTGTCTTTATTAAAGGCGGCTGGTTGATGATAAATTATTTTTCCTTGCTCATTATAAAAATCAATGGCCTGCGTGCTTCTATTTTCTTTCGCGGTTCTGCCTAATTCAATTCGGTTTCTAATATAAACGTCTTTATAGCCTTTGGCGGCTAATTGTTCATGCACTGTATGCGGTGTCACGAATTCAAATAACCTATTGGCTGCATTATTATCACTTACTAAAAATATTTCTTTAACGGCCTGTTCAATATTTTGTACGCCATTGATGGAGTAAGGATTATTGTAAATTTGTTCTTGCCTATCGGATACACTATCGTATACCATTTGGGTAGACTTACTAAGCCCTTTCACTTTTAAATTATTAATTTTCTCTAGCGCTAAAAAAGCCAACGGCATTTTAACGGTACTTGCTGGGTAAAAATATTCCTTAGGGTTTAGGTTATAAGTAAACTCTTTAAAATGAGGAACATTATTTTTATCTCTATCAATTTGTGTATATAAAATTTGAAGGCGGTAGTCTTTGGGGTTGGCTAAAATTTTACCAAATTGCTCAGGTTTTTGTTGCATTAATTTTTCAAGTAAGCGGGTATCGGATTGCGCTCTAGAACTTAGTGCAACCAATAAGAGTCCGGCTAGAATGCTGGTAAATTTCATATTCAAATGTATTAAAACTAAGCTATATTTATATCAGCCTATGGAAAAGTTTATTTCAGTTTTTGATATGTTTAAAATATCGGTAGGGCCTTCAAGCTCCCATACCTTAGGCCCTTGGCTTGCTGCAAAAAATTGCATTCAAAAAGTAGACAGCCTTTTTGGCCTAGATAATGTAAAATCTATTCAAGTTTTATTATATGGTTCCTTAGCGAAAACGGGTAAAGGACATGGGACAGCTATGGCAGTAATGATGGGACTGATGGGAGAGGATCCCATAACAACCAATACCGATTTAATTGAGCCTTCCATTGCAGCAATCAAAATAAATAAAAAAATTGTTGTAGATAAAAGGGCAAGTATTGAATTTGATCTTGAAAATGATTTACAATTTTTAAAAGATAAATTACTACCGCATCATCCCAATGGTGTAGAATTTATTGTAACTATTGGTGCTGAAAAATTTACATATACCTACTATTCTATTGGAGGTGGATTTATTGAAGAGCAAATAGAGAAAGATAACAAGATTACTTTTAATACAATTTCACAGAATAATAATGCAAAGGAGTTGGAAGTTCCTTTTGATTTTAAAAATGCCGATGAGTTATTACATTGGTGTATTAAAACGGGACTGCCTATTTGTGAAATTGTCAAAGAAAATGAGAAAACCATTAGAGATGAAATTCAAGTGGCTCCTGCCTTAGATCATATTTGGGAGATTATGTTAACTTGTATTTATAAAGGTTGCCATACTGAAGGTGAACTACCAGGCGGCTTGTTTGTACAAAGAAGAGCCTTTGCTTTAAATAAAAAATTATTAAATGGGGCCAGCTATTCAAATATGAATGAGTGGATGGACGCGATAAAAAAAACAGGACATAATTTTACAACCATCTTAGACTGGGTAAGTTGTTTTGCTTTAGCTGTGAACGAGCAGAATGCCTCTTTTGGAAGAGTAGTCACGGCTCCTACCAATGGAGCTGCTGGAGTAGTGCCTGCTGTTTTACTATATGCTTTATTATTTTCAGAAAAGAATAATGCAGAAACGGTTTCTAATTTTTTATTAACTGCAAGTGCCATTGGTATATTATTTAAAAATGGGGCTACTATTTCCGCTGCCATGGGAGGATGTCAAGCAGAAATTGGTGTTTCTTCTGCCATGGCCGCCGCTGCACTCACCGAATTATTAGGAGGCAATCAAAAGCAAACCATGATGGCTGCTGAAATTGCGATGGAACATCATTTAGGATTAACCTGTGACCCAGTAGGGGGCTTGGTGCAAATTCCATGTATTGAAAGAAATACCATGGGGGCTATTAAAGCCATTACGGCTGCACAATTAGCATTACAAAGTACACCCGATTTAGCCTTGGTAAGTTTAGATAAAGTCATTAAGACAATGTGGAACACAGCACTTGACATGAGTGTTAAATACAAAGAAACTGCTGAAGGTGGTTTAGCTATTCAAATTCCAATAGGACTGGCTGAGTGTTAAGCAACTAACTATTCCATCTCTACTAAAGAATAATCTTGTATCACATTGTAAAGTGTACCTCTTTCAACAGGTTTTCTATGGGCTTGTTTAATTAAGCGTACCAATTCTTCTGTAGTCATAACAGGGGTTTGTTCTTCACTTCCTGCCATTGAATAAATTTTAGTGGTATCGTCAATAGTGCCGTCGATATCGTTTACGCCATAGCTTAATGTAAGTTGTGCAATTTCACGACCTAACATGGGCCAGTAGGCTTTCACATGCGGAAAATTATCTAAGTATAAACGAGAGATAGCATACATTTTTAAATCATTGGCCATGGTAGACTCTGGAACATCATGCATATCATTGTCCTTGTTTCTAAATTTCAAAGGAATGAAAGTATTGAAGCCCTTGGTTTCATCTTGCAATTGTCTTAGCCTTTCCATATGGTCAATGCGGTGTTCTGCTTTCTCAATATGGCCATATAATAAAGTTGCATTACTATGCATACCTAAATTATGCGCAGTTCTATGAATATGTAACCACTCGTCGCCAGTGGCTTTGTCGGCACAAATAATATTTCTAATGTCTGGATGAAAAATTTCAGCACCTCCACCTGGTAAAGAATCAAGACCTGCTTCGTGCGCTCGTTTCATACCTTCTTCGGTACTTAGATTTGCTTTACGGAACATGTAATCCAATTCAACAGGAGTGAAGCCTTTAATATGTAATTCAGGACGGTGTGCTTTAATAGCTTTTAATAAGGTAATAAAAAATTCTAAAGTTAATTTAGGATGCACGCCCCCCACAATATGTACTTCGGTGACGGGTTTGCCATCATAAGATTTTACAATATCCATCATTTGATCGATGGTTAGTTCCCAACCTTCTTCTTTATGGGCATATAATTTTGAGTAAGAACAAAACTTGCAAGAGAAAACGCAAACATTGGTAGGTTCAATATGAAAGTTCTTATTGAAGTAAGTGGTATCGCCGTGTAAAGATTCTCTTTTCCAATTCGCTAAAGCACCTACATAGGGTAGTGATGCTTTTTCAAATAAATAAACGCCCTCCTCAAAACTAATGCGTTCGTTATGAATAACTTTATTTCCTATTTTTTGTAAGAGATTGTCTTTTTCTGAAGCAATAATGATTTCGATATTAGCTGTACCCATTGTCCACATATTTAGACTGCAAAGTTACCAAATATCTGAATAATTATGGTGTTAAAATGAACTAATAAAAATCATATTATTCATTTTAAATTCTCTGATTAGCCTATTAAAATACCTGCAATGCTTGCAGATAAATAAGAGGCAAGGGTTCCACAAAGAAGTGCTTTTAAACCCAGTTCAGCTAAGTCCTTACGGCGATTTGGTGCTAGTTCGCTAATTCCACCAATAAGCATACCCACGCTGCTAAAATTCGCAAATCCACAAATAGCAATACTTACAATAAGTAAACCTTTCTCTGTAACTATTGGCACTACTTTACTGGTTAAACTTTTAAAAGCTACAAATTCATTGATGGTTAATTTTTGTCCAAGTAAGGTGGCTGCGTTTTGAATATCGGCAGTAGGAATACCCATGGCCCAAGCCATTGGATAAAATAATTTACCAAATAGAAAATTTAAACTCAAATGTAAGTTCGGGTTAAATAAATGTCCAATAGAAAGCATACACCAGTCAATCATGGCAATTAAGGCAATAAAACCAATTAACATGGCAATAACGTTCATGGCTAATTTAAAACCATCACCGGCGCCATGTGTAATGGCGTCAATGGTATTGCTGTATTGACTTTTCACTTGTAGTGTAACCTTTCCCATGGTTTGAGAAACTTCTGTTTCAGGGAAAACAATTTTAGCAATCACAAGTGCACCTGGCGCTGCCATTAAACTTGCTGTAATTAATTTAGGGGCTAAATCCATACCTGCTTGTGCTCCCATGTTTGCATATACTATTAATATACCACCTGCAATACAAGCCAAGCTTCCGCTCATACTAGCAAGTATTTCACTTTTAGTCATGGTGGCTAAATAAGGGCGAATCATAATTTGTGCTTCTACCTGTCCCACAAAGGCACTGGCCACATTGCTTAATGCTTCGGCGCCACTAACACGCATAATAAAATTCATGGCCTTGGCAACTACTGCAACAATTCTTTGCATTATACCAAAATGGTAAAATAAAGCAACCAGCACACATACTAATATAATAGTAGCGGTCACATTAAAAGCAAATACAAAACCTCCGTTGGCAAAATCGGCAACACCGGTTGGGGTAGTTGCTGCTACACCACTATATACGAATGCCGCACCTGCGCGCGCAAACTGTTCAATTTTTCCCATGCCTCTTCCTAATAATTGGAAAAAGCTGGTCACTGCTGGAATTTTCAAGATTAGAAAACCAATGGTTAGTTGAAGTAATAAACCACTTCCCACCAATCGGTAATTAATATTCTTCTTGTTATTAGAGAAAAGAAATGCAATCATTAAAATAATCACAATACCAATAAGGCCTTGAAATCGCTCCATAGTGCTGAATTTGAAATAGGAAGATAAAAAAAAATAGGCAAACTAGGCCTATTTTTTAAAATCGTTCTATGGTTGGTTTAACTATAAATGCGACTGAATTTTCTTGTCTAATACCGACTTAGGTACAGCACCAATTTGCTTGTCTACTACTTGACCACCTTTTACAAAAAGGATAGCTGGAATAGATGTAATACCAAAGTTCATACTTAAAGTAGGATTGACATCCACATTCACTTTTCCTATGTTTACCTTGCCTGCATATTCTGTAGCTAATTCTTCAATAACTGGCCCAATAGCTCTGCAAGGACCACACCATTCTGCCCAAAAATCGATCACTGTTAATTTATCGCTTTCCATTACGGTGCTTTGGAAGTTGGCGTCTGTAAATTCTAAACTCATATGTATATTTTTATATTGTTAGGTTTCTATTTATGTCAACTCTAATACTTTAACTCGTTCTATTCTTCTTACTTTTCTATGTTCAAAATTAGTTCCAAACTTTAATATCTGCCTATTTGACTTTTCCACTTAATTAAATAGCCATTGGGGACAAATTCTATGGCAGAGCTTCGGACTAGCTGTCGCAGATATAGGAACTAAGTGACTAATTAAGTGACCAAATTCACCTGAACATTCAAAGCAGGGTTGCTGTCAAGGAACTGCACAAGGTCGTCGTTCATTAGAAAGCCCCTTTCAATGGTAAGTAAACTTGCCACTAATTGATCCTTGGGTTCGACAAAGCTTATTTTGAAAGAAGACTTACCTGGGTTTTGTTTCAAGTTCTTTTCAAAGAAATGAATCATTTCATTGTTTAAATGACTAGGGTGGAGGCTAATTTCAATGGACCTTGTTTGTACTTGTTTTACTGTTTCAAGTAAAGACATAGTCACTATTTTAAATTCAAACTGGTTCGATTGGTTGTACCTCGTTCTAAAAGAACCATTGATAAATATTTTTTGTCCAACCTCTAAATAGTTTTGAAACTTAACATAGTCTTCACTCCATAATAAAAAATCGGTTTTACCTGTGAAGTCTTCTATCACAAAAGAACCAAAATTCTTGCCGGTTTTAGTCACACGGTGTTGTACATCGGTTATTAGCCCTGCCAGTTTAAATTGTCTGCCTAAATTATTAGGATATAAAGCAAGATTATCTTTTACTTCATTAAAAGCATTGATAGGTGTGAACTGGTAGTGACGCATTTCAAAACCATAATGGTCAAGCGGGTGGCCACTCATAAACATACCCGTGATATCTTTCTCGTGTTCTAATTTTTCAGTCAAAGTCCATTCTTCACAACTAGGAATTTTAGGAACGGGTACTTGCATAGCAGAAGGGAGGTCGCCAAATAAAGTATTAGTAGTGCCTGCTGTCATGGACTGAAGTGCTTGGGCATAGCCAATTAATTTTTCTAATCCTGAAATTCTATCTCCATCGGCAATGGTAAAATATTGAGCGCGGTGGTATTCAGGGAAACAATCAAAAGTGCCTGAGTAAGCTAAACTCTCTAAAGACTTTTTATTAACAGCTCTTGATAAAACTCTTTTCATAAAGTCTACCATATCTTCAAAATGTCCAGCTTTGTTTCTTTCTGTAATAATGG
>CAITGN010000218.1:0-2943 GCA_903891965.1 uncultured Bacteroidota bacterium | reverse complement strand
TTAATACCATTCTTGTTAAGTCGTCGTTCATATTTAATACTACATCGTTCAATACATCTCTTTGATTGTCTGGGAAGCTATCTGCTCCAGAATAATCGGCCCAGTTAAAGCGACGCACTTTGAAAGGACAGTTGTTCGCGCAATAACGAGTACCAATACAACGGTTATACGTCATTTGGTTTAAACCTTCAGAGCTATGGTTGGTAGCAGCCACTGGACAAACGTTCTCACAAGGAGCATTGTCGCAATGTTGACACATTAAAGGTTGGAAAACCACTTTAGGATTATCCATATCACCACTAAAATATTTATCAATACGTAACCAATGCATTTCATGACCACGTAAAACTTCTGGCTTACCTACCACGGCAACGTTGTTCTCTGCATTACATGCTACCACGCAAGCACCACAACCATTACAACTATTTAAATCTACACTCATGCCCCACTTAATACCCGGACGAGCATACACAGGATAAATAGTTCCTTGTGCTTCATAGTTTTCTAATCCACCATAAGGTTTAGTTTCTGCTTCACGCTCTTCTAAAATTTCTGTTGGATTTTTTATGTATTCAGCTAAAGTAATTTCTTTCATTACTTCGGTACGATTACCTTGAGCAGTATCGTAACGGAAATGTGTTTGTGTTAAGGCCACAGGATAAGTTTCACCTGTAACAGTTAAAGTAACATTACTACAAGCAAATTGTACCAATCCATTTTCAATGCAAGCTAAAGGATATGCATTTTTACCTGTACCAATAACTGATTTACCTAACGCTTCTGCACGACCATATCCCACTGCAATACCCACTGTTTGTGGATGTGTACCTGGAATAATTAAAACAGGAAGTTCAATTGATTTTCCGTCTACTGTTAATTTAACTACTTGCTTAGGAGGTTTTACTTCATAAGCATCGGCCTGACCTGCATTATTTAAATCAATGTTCAATAAAGTTTTTGCCATCGCAGGAGATACTATAATATAGTTATCCCAAGTAGCACGAGTAACTGGATCGGGTAATTCTTGTAACCATGGGTTAGAAGCTCCTTGTCCTGCACCAATTCCTACTTTTTGATATAAGGCTAATTCAATTTTAGTTTTGTCATTAGAAGAAGGCTTGCTTGCATTTACTGCAGCTAAAGCTGAAGCTACCGCGCTACTATTAATACTTGCACCAATATTATTTACATCTGCAGGAATTAATACCCCAGCTTGTAATGTTTTATTCCAAGCATTCTCTCCACCTAATTTAGCAGACCAATAGTTTTTTAAATAAGTGGTATAATCAGTTGCGTCTCCAGACCACTTTAATAAAGAGTCTTCGAAGGCACGTGTTTTAAATAAAGGAGAGATAGTAGGTTGAATGAAAGAGATATGACCAGATACTGGTTCAGCATCTCCCCAACTTTCTAAAAAGTGTGGAGCAGGAATTGAATATTTACAAAGCGCTGTTGTTTCATCTAATTTAGCATTGAATGAAATAGTTGTTTTCACTTTTGCTAAACCCGATTTTACTTTATCAGCAGCAGGCCATGTGTACACAGGGTTCGCACCATAAAATAAAACAGCGTTTACTTTACCTGCGTTCATATCATCCACAAAATTTGCAAAATCGTTATCAATACCTTGACGGTAATTTAAAGTCTCTGCAAAATTAATAGTAGATCCATTCGCGCCAACAGCGTTGTTAATAGCGTTGACAATAATTTGCTCGTTCACATTATTGCTACCAGATACTACTAGTGCAGCACCTTTGTGCGCAGTTAATGTTTTAGCAGCCGCCTCAATTCCAGCTTTTAATTTAGCATCGGAGATACCCGTAATTTCACCGCCATTCACCGCGCTTAATAAAGCAGCAGCAATCATTGGTAATTCAGAAGGGCGACATAAATATTTTTCATCTGCATTAGAACCAGTCATACTTGCCACTGTTTCAAAGTGGATATGTCTACTCATTGCAGGATTTTTTTCATCTAATTTTTTTCCAACTGCATATTGTCTTGCAAATTCCACAGGGCTTAACCAAGTACCTAAGAAATCGGCACTTAAAGAAACAATGGCTTTTGCATTTTCAAAATGATAGGTAGGAATAATTGTTTTACCATAAGAAGCTTGGTTTGCAAGTAACATTGCGCTATGAGAAACCGCATCGTAAGTAATATGTTTACTTCCAGCATGCTTTGCTAAAAATTGAGCAATGACTTGTTTAGTAGAAGGAGAAGTAATGGAGCTTGTTACAATAACTGCAGCACCATTTAATTCACTTGCAATGGCTTTATCAATATCTTCAAAGCTTGCTTCTTTTCCAGCAATACTTGGGAAACGTAAACGAGCTGTATCATATAAATCTAAAACAGAAGCTTGCACTCTAGCAGAAGTACCACCAACAGTGATAGGGCTTAATGTATTACCTTCTAATTTTATAGGACGACCATCGCGTACTTTAGCAAGTACACTTACTACATCACCATCTTGCACATAAGTTGTTGCATAATAATCGGCAATACCAGGAAAAATATCTTCAGGCTTGTTCGCAAAAGGAATTGCTTTTTTAATAGGCATTTCGCAACTTGCTGCCACGGCTGCAGCTGCAGTACTAAATCCTACATATTTTAAAAAATCACGACGAGGTGCTTTCGCTTGTAAAAAACTTTCTCCTTTTTCCAAAGTAGATTCGTCTTCCACAAAAGGAAGTTCTTCCTTAAATTCGTTTTGAACTTCTTTATTAAAAGCTTCAGAATTATTTAATTCTCCAAAACTTTGCCAGTGCTTTTTTTGCTCCATAGTAATGTATATAAAATATTACGCTTCTTTATTAATTCAATTAGGTACTAGTAGTGACATTTTTGACACTCTGTACCACCCACTTTTTTTACATCTTTGATTAACAATCCCAATGCGGTCAATGAAAAACAGACCTTAGCACTCGAAAAAATCGTTGC
>CAITGN010000217.1:0-1616 GCA_903891965.1 uncultured Bacteroidota bacterium | reverse complement strand
GTAATACCCCAAGCCTTTCTTTTTTCATAGACAGCATCATCGTTGGTATTGCCCGTTAATAGTTTAGAAATTTGCATATCGCTAAAACCATGTTGCTTCGCTTCTTTCATTAATTCTATGGTAATAGTTTCAAGAGAATGCTTCATTAATTCTTTTTCAACATTGCAGATGATTCTTATTTGATATAAAAACCAGTTGTCAATGCCCGTGGCTGCTGCAATAGAACGCACTGTAGATCCTTGCATAAGCGCATCTTTAATTCTAAATATGCGATCCCATTTTGGAACTTTGATGTATTCCATCAATTCCTCATTCTTCATTAAACTCTTTCCATAATAGCCTAAACCAATGGCTTCATTCTCTAAAGATTGACAAGCTTTTTGAATGGCTTCAGTAAAGCTTCTTCCAATGGCCATTACTTCACCCACACTTTTCATTTGTAATCCTAAGGTATCGTTGGCACCTTTGAACTTATCAAAATTCCATCTTGGCATTTTTACAATCACATAATCTAATGCTGGTTCAAAATAAGCTGAAGTAGTTTGTGTGATTTGATTTTTTAATTCATCTAATCTATAACCAATAGCTAGTTTCGCTGCAATTTTTGCAATAGGATAACCAGTGGCTTTTGATGCAAGTGCTGATGAACGTGATACCCTTGGATTAATTTCCACTGCAATTAATTCTTCTGTTACCGGATTTTGTGCAAACTGCACATTACATCCTCCTGCAAAATTTCCTAAACTACGCATCATGAGCATGGCTTTGTTACGCATGTCTTGAAAAGAAGTATCGCTCAAAGTCATGGCAGGCGCTACGGTGATAGAATCTCCTGTATGCACACCCATGGGATCCAGGTTTTCTACAGTACAAATAATTACTACATTATCTGCTTGGTCTCTTAATAATTCTAATTCATATTCTTTCCAACCTAATACTGCTTTCTCTACTAATACTTCGTGAATAGGAGAGGCTTTCAAACCTTTCTCTAATGCCGCATCTAATTCAGAAGCGTCATGCACAAATCCTCCACCGGTTCCACCTAAGGTAAATGAAGGACGTATTACTAATGGGAATCCTATTACTTGCGCAAATTCTTTTCCTTCTAAAAAACTATTGGCAACTCTACTAGGAGCCACTGCAATACCAATTTTTACCATCAATTGTCTGAACTGTTCTCTATCTTCTGCTAAATCAATCGCAGCCACATCCACACCAATCATTCTACAATTGTATTGTTTCCATAAACCAATTTCATCTGCTTCCTTACATAAGTTCAATGCAGTTTGTCCGCCCATCGTAGGAAGCACGGCATCAATTTGATTTTCTTGTAAGATTTGTTCAATGCTTTCAATAGTCAATGGCAATAGATATACTTTATCGGCCATCATTGGATCGGTCATGATGGTTGCCGGATTACTATTAATAAGGATAACCTTAATGCCTTCCTCTCTTAAAGAGCGGGCTGCTTGTGATCCTGAGTAATCAAACTCGCAGGCTTGACCAATAATAATGGGGCCAGAACCTACAATTAAGATCGTTTTGAGGGTATTGTCTTTTGGCATAGCGTACAAAAATATAAATTGCGCAAACCTACAAAAATTTGCCTGAATTTG
>CAITGN010000216.1:0-3944 GCA_903891965.1 uncultured Bacteroidota bacterium | reverse complement strand
GCCTTGTCAGTTTTTAAATTTGAAAACCAATAAGTGTACTATTTATGAAATTAGACCAGCAGACTGTGCTGGATTTCCACACTTGACCAAAAGAAAAATGACCGAGTACATGCATGTGCATAAGCAAAATGTTGAATTGTGCCCAGCTACCTATAAAATGGTAGAGAAAATGCAGGAGCTGATTGGATAATACTTATTAGAAATAGACATCCTCAAAAAAGGCCAATTCCCATATTTGTTTTTCATTTAAGAAAATGGAGATAATATCAAACTGTAAGTATTTCCACTGAGGGTTTTGGTATTGATAATGCGCCGCTGCATTTTTTAAAAACTGCATTTTTTGTTTGTTTATAAATTGTTCTGGATATCCGAATTCAATACTAGTTCTGGTTTTTACTTCAATAATATGCAAGCGTTTGTCCTTGCTAGCAATGATGTCTATTTCTAAATGACTATATCTCCAATTTCTTTGAAGTATCTCATAGCCTAATACAATAAGGTGCTGGACAGCTGTATTTTCCCCAAAAATCCCAATTTCTTTGTTGCTCATTTAAAATTCATTTAGCTTTATACTATAGCCCAAACATCGACATTTTATCTACATGCAAAAAGCGTATAAATTACTAGGAAAACATAGGCATTATGACTGGGGAGGTAAGACCTTTCTTCCTAATTTAATGGGCGTAGAGAATGTAAATCATTTGCCTTATGCTGAATATTGGATGGGGGCGCATGCTTTAGCAGCTTCGACTATACAAACGCCAGATGGAGAGAAAGACTTAGCGCAATTTATAAAAGAACAACCCAATCAATGGCTAGGGAAAGAAGTAGCCACTAAGTTTAAAACACTGCCATATTTATATAAAATTTTGGATGTGCAGGAGATGCTAAGTATTCAAGTGCATCCCAGTAAAGAAAATGCAGTTATTGGTTTTAAAGCAGAAGAAGCCAAGGGTATCTCCATTGATGCAGCCAATAGAAATTATAAAGACGAGAATCATAAACCAGAGGTGATGGTGGCGCTGAGCGATTTTTGGTTACTACATGGTTTTTTAGCGCCAGCCATTTTAGAAGAAAGGTTGAATAGTTGTATTTATTTCAGGCCCTTAATGAATGAATTTAGAGGGGTGGATTATCAAAACCTTTATTCATTTTTTATGCAGCTACCCATGCAGGCATCTGACGCTATTTTAAAACCATTATTAGAAGAAGCAGCTGAGGCTGTTGCAAGAGGAACAGTTACTAAAAAGGATCCTCACTATTGGGCAAATAAATATTATAAAGACGGCATACCTTTAAAAAATATTGATAAAGGAATTTTCTCCATTTATATTTTAAACATTGTAAATATTCCAAAGTACCAAGGTATTTTTCAAGGGGCAGGTATATTACATGCTTATTTAGAAGGACAGAATATAGAATTAATGGCGAATAGTGATAATGTTTTAAGAGGAGGATTAACACCTAAACATGTAGATGTTAAGGAGCTTATTCAACATGTTAGTTTTGTACCCACTTATCCTTTATTACTAAAAGGGGAGATGCTAAATGACCAAGAAACAAATTATCCCTGTCCTGTACCCGATTTTGGTTTAACTAAACTGAGGCTAAATGCAGGCGAAGTTTACACAATTTCAACCTACAGCTTAGAATTTTTATTAGTCATGGAGGGTGAAGTTGTTATTGAAGATATAGCTTATAAAGCCGGTGATACTGCGCTTTTAACACCAAATGCCAAGCTTTCCGTAAAGGCTAAATTGCCAGCCTTACTGTTCAAGGCCTATGTCCCTAAATAGTTTATTCACAATTGAGGAAAATCATTATTTATAAATAATGAATGAAAACCTTATTTTTGTTTCCTAGGCTTTTTTAAGAAGCTTACCCTTTAAAGTTAAAAACAAAAAAATGAGATTCAATAAGCAAATATTGGTGGCTTTAGTGATAATGATACTTACTAGTGCTTTATACCGTGTATTACCTGGAAGACCTTATGGGTTCGCACCACAAATTGCTATTGCCTTATTTGGAGGATCTTTATTTGCAAATAAAAAACAATATGCTTTTTTATTGCCAATACTTTCTATGTTTATTTCAGACTTATTATACCAAGTATTATTTACTTATCATTTAACCGCCATGCAAGGCTTTTATGAAGGTCAATTATTAAACTATGTATTAATTGCGGGTACTGCTGTATTTGGTTTTGGTTTACAAAGCAATAAATTTTCTAAATATCTTATTGGCTTTTTAAGTGCACCAACTGCTTACTTTTTAGTTTCTAACTTTTTAGTATGGTCTCAAGGCGGAGGATATCATCATGCATTCACAATTACTGGTCTTATACAAACTATGGTAGACGGTTTACCTTTCTATCCTTATAGTGTGGCGGGTACTTTAGTATTTGGAGGCGTTTTATTTGGCTCTTTTCGTGTACTTATACCGAAGTTCAAAGCCATCTAAATTTTAAGTATCTAATAGTAGTTCAACTACTCCTTAGTATTTCAAATATTATTTAGTAGTTCAAATATTATTTAGCAGCTTCATTTAATTCGAAAACTTCATCAATTTTCCAAGGGCCATTGTCGGCAGCCTCTGTAGCTAATACATCACATCTATTATTGTGTGGGTTATCACTGTGCCCTTTTACCCAATGAAATTTTATAGAAAAAGGGGCAGCTATTTTATGATAGGCTAACCATAGGTCTTTATTTTTCTTGCCGCCCTTGAAATCGGTTTTGATCCAGTTGTTTAACCATTTTTTTTCTACCGATTCTACTACATATTTGCTATCGGTATAAATATGAATAGGTAGGGTTTTCGTTTTCAAGGCGCTTAAGGCTTTAATCACCGCCAATAATTCCATTCTATTATTAGTGGTTTTACGATAGGCTTCATGTAACTCTTTGGTTTTACCTGCCCACATTAATATTGCACCGAATCCCCCCGGACCTGGATTACCCCTAGAGGAGCCATCGGTATATATAATAATTTTATCCATTTAATTACATAATCAATTGATAATAAGTAGTATAGGTAAATATACGACTGGTACTATTATTTAACTAAAATTAAATTTAATGTGTTTTTCGTACACTTTATTATTTTATCTTTAGTTACTTAACCTAGTAATAACGATTGAATAGAGATTTTGATTGCATGAAAACCAAAACAGTTAAAAAAGAAAATACGATTAAACTTAGCTTTCATCTTAAGTACAAAACCAATTATGGTCAAAGTATTTGGATCTATGGGGATCATCCATTATTAGGTGGAGGGGAATCTCATAATGCCATTCCACTGGTTTATTTAAATGAAACCTACTGGGTATTACATTTGAATTTTCCCAAAACAGACAATGCAGACAAAATAATTTATCATTATTTAATTAAGAAAGATAAGGGGACAGAAATACTAGAGTGGGGGAATGATAAAATGCTTGACTTAGCCTCTTTCACAAATGATGAGTTGGTTTTAATAGATACTTGGAATTTTGCAGGTCAAATTGAAAATGTATTTTATACAGAGCCCTTTACTTCTACTTTATTAAAAGATAATGTAGAATCGGCACTTGCTAAAAAAATAACCAAAACAAAAACGCATTTATTTAAGGTAAAGGCACCTTTATTAAAAAAAGGGCAAACCTTATGTATGATTGGGGAGTCAGCAGTATTGGGTAATTGGGATATTGAAAAAACAATACCACTTACCAAAATAAAAGACTCGGATTATTTTGAATTAGCCTTAGATTTAAAGGAAACATCTTTTCCTTTAATTTATAAATATGGAATTTATGATCAAAAAAAGAAAATATTTATAAGTTATGAAGCAGGCAACAATAGAGTTGTCTATGAACCTGCTAGTAAAAATAAATTAGTTATTTGTAATGATGGTTTTGCCGCCTTGAATAGTACAGAGTGGAAAGGAGCTGGGGTAGCTATTCCTGT
>CAITGN010000215.1:0-5558 GCA_903891965.1 uncultured Bacteroidota bacterium | reverse complement strand
GTACTTGTTTATATATATGGAGGCGGTTTTATGAGTGGCGGAGCAGGTTGTGATATTTACGATGGAGCGGCCGTTGCCAATAAAGAGGTTGTATTTGTAAGTATTAATTATAGAGTGGGTGTATTTGGTTTTTTAGCACACCCTGAATTAAGTAAGGAAGCCCCTTATCACAGTTCTGGTAATTATGGTTTATTAGATATGGTTGCTGCCTTAGAGTGGGTGCGTGATAATATTTCTGCATTTGGTGGAGACCCAAGCAGGGTAACCATTGCAGGACAATCGGCTGGCGCTTTCGCCGTAAATTTTTTATGCGCTTCTCCATTAACCAAGGGTTTAATACATGGAGCTATTGCAGAAAGTGGTGGAAGTATACTACCAAGTAGTATTAGACCCAATATACAATTAAAGCAAGCCGAACAGCAAGGTGTAGAATTTGCAAAAAATTTGGGAGCAAGTTCAATTCAAGAATTAAGAAATAAAACCTCTCAAGAAATATTAGCCTCTACGGGCGGATTAAGCGCTCCTTTTGAAGATGGTTATTTTTTACCTAAATCAATTTTTTCAATTTATGATAAAAATGAGCAGAACGATGTTCCTTTATTATTAGGTTGGAATGAAGATGATAAAATTATTCTGAGACTATTGAACGCAAAAGAATATGTTGAATCCATCAAAAAACAATTTGGTAAAAATGCAGATGCTGTATTAGCAGTATACCCTGGTAATACTGACGAGGAAGCTGCAAAATCACAAGGTGATTTAAGTAGAGACCAAACATTTGCTGTACAAGGTTTTGCATGGGCTAATATTCAGTCGACTAATGGAAAGTCTCCGGTGTATGTATATAATTTTAATAGAAAACTACCTGCAAGTAGCCCAGAGACCAACTTTGGAGCCTTTCATACAGGAGAAGTAGTCTATGCATATGATAATTTATTTACAGTCAAAAGACCTTGGGAGAAAGCCGATCACGACCTTGCTAAAAGTATGTCTACCTATTGGACCAATTTTGTAAAAACAGGAACCCCCAATAATAGCAGTTTAGTAAAATGGCCAGCCTATAAAATGAATACCATGCAAGTATTACAATTAGATAAAAAAATTGAAAGCGTTAAACTACCTACAGAGAAAAAATTAGCACTGCTTTCTAGTTTGTATTAAGAAGACAATAAGTAAAACTAAAACGATCTAATAGCGCGGACAGATGCCGAATTATAATACTTCGCTCCAAAATTACCAAAGCCTGTGTAATTATAAGCCCAGGCCTGAGTAATTTTGTACAATTTCGGTAAATGCACAGAAAGTTTATAGGACTTCCTATAAATCCGAGGCGGATAAAATAATCTTTGATACGGATTATGAGTCGGAAGCAGATATTATTATTTACGAAACAAAGTACAAGAGCGAAGCAAAACCTTATTGGGGAATTTGGTTCTGGACTACCTACAAAAGTGAAGCAGATTGGCAGGTATATTTTACAAAATACAAATCCGAGGCCAACTTAAAAATTTATATTACAAAGTGTAAAAGCGAAGCTGGGATGAAATAACATTTTTTAAAAATAATTTTTTAAGGCCATTTTTTGGGGACTTTAAAAATTAGGTGATAAGTACCTTCACTTTAAAATTACAGGTCAAATTTGAGGCTAAAAAATCTATACAAATTGATTTTGATCTTCCAGTAACAAGCAGTTTTTGTCTTGTGTACACCAATTTTCGGGGTTTATTGTTTTAGAAAATAATTATCTACTGTGTACAAATGCAACCATGTTTTACTACCCAATAGGGTAATTTGTTTTGATGTGGTGCTGTTTTAAGTAAAAAATAACTACCCCAAGTGAAATCATGATGATGTAACTAAGTGGGTTAGCAAAATTTAAAGTCCAACCAAACAAATTTAATCTTTTGGAAATTACAAGCCTCTTATCTTCTTTATTAAAATAGAAGATGCCCAATTTCCAATTCTTGGGGTCATCCTGCCATTTATTCTTTAGTTCTTGACTATACATATTTTATTGTTTTACTTATTTACTTGCCATTGTATTTATCCCTTAGAAATTTATCAATCTCCTTTAATCCAGTATTAAAGTCACTTATAGGATTCCTGTATTCTTCAATTAAAGCTAAA
The DNA here is from genome assembly GCA_903891965.1 of uncultured Bacteroidota bacterium. Lineage (GTDB taxonomy): Bacteria > Bacteroidota > Bacteroidia > Chitinophagales > Chitinophagaceae > Sediminibacterium. Next base: position 3,431 of record CAITGN010000215.1, on the reverse strand, counting down.
GGACCATTGAACTTTTCTTGTTCAAAAACATACATCAATAAATCCCTTGTTGATGATGGGTACTTTAAAGACAGTTTTATTAATAATTCCCTTTCTTTTTTATTAAACTTTCTTATGACTTTTGCTATGGATTTTAGGAAATCTCTTCTTGCATCCACCGAAATTCCCTTTAGTAATTTAAGGCAATCTAATACTTTAAGCATTTCGGTATTTTCTTGTGTAATGACGTGTTTTTGAAATAGAAACTTAATGGTATAAATACCCCTTTTTATTGGAGGCTTAAAGGTATTTCTTCCTATAAGTATTACTTTAGTCTTATTGGGAGGTAATATATTTTTATGTATTTCATTTAATCCCGTACAATACCCTATAATTTCTCCATTTTTTACTAATAGGTCTTTAATGACTTCTTCTTTATCTGGTCCCTTTTTTCTCTTATCTTTTGTATTGGGCTTATAATACTTCCCTTTGATTAATTTATGTATTATCCCTTTAACGTCATACCGGTTTAATGCTTTTACAATAGCGTGTGCATTTTCGGCGGCTTCTTCAAATTCCAAGTACGAAAATACATACCCTTCTTTAAAGGTGTCAATCCGATTTTTTACGCTACTTGTTATGGTATTTTTGGGCTCCATTTTGCTAAGGTACAAAATTTGTCTAGTTTATTAGATAATTATTAAGACAAACATAGTTATTTAATAAGACAATAATGGGCGCATTAAGCCTTTTTAATTAATTTGAGTAAAATTAATACTATGAAAAAAGTAATAGCCTTTATGACCTTTGCAATGTTATTTATTATTGCAAAGGCTCAAGAACCTTCTAGTTACCAAAAACCTTCCAAAGAAATTGCCGATTTATTGTTAGCCCCTCCTACACCTACTATTAGTGTAGATGGAAAAGCGCAATATATGTTAGTGATGGAAAGAAGTTTATATCCAAGAGTCGAGGAATTAGGCCAACCTGAATTTAAAATTGCAGGTATGCGTATTAACCCCAATAATTTTTCTTTAACAAGACAAAATTTTATAAAGCAATTAAGCCTTAAAAATTTAGTAACGGGTAAAATGGTTTCTATTACTGGTTTACCTAATAATATTTCTGCTTTAAACCCTAGCTGGAACCCTTCTGAAAATAAAATTGCATTTTATAATGTTACAGCAAATGCAGTAGATGTTTGGGTAATAGATATTAAAACAAGCACTTGCAGCAAAATAAATAAAAGCCCAGTAAATATTGTTTTAACTAACAATTTAATTTGGTTAGACGATGCTACCGTATTATATAAAATTAATACACACACGGCAGCACAAATGAATAAGAAGCCTATTACACCAAAAGGGCCTACTATTCAAGAAAGTTTAGGAAAAGTGGCACCTAGTGTGACTTACCAGGATTTAATTAAATCGCCTTATGATGAATATGCTTTTGAATTTTTAGCCACTGCACAATTAGTAAAAAATAGATCAGGTGTAGAAACTAAAATAGGTTCACCCGCAATTACAAGTTCATTAGATCTTTCTCCCGATAAAAATTATTTTTTAACCCGTACTATTAATAAGCCTTTCTCTTACTTAGTAACAATAGGTGGTTTTGCAGCCACTATTAATATTACCGACATAAATGGTAAAATTGTAAAAACTATTGCCGACCTAGCTTCAGCGGAAACAACACCTAGTGGTTATGATAATGTGCAAAATGTGGCTAGAGGCTTTGATTGGAAAGACGATGAAGCAGCTACTATTACTTATGCAATGCCTTTAGATAGTGGTATGATGAAAAAGAATGTTCCTTTTCATGATGTAGTAATGGGGCTTGCAGCTCCTTTTACAGGTAGTGCAAAAGAATTATTTAAAACAAGCACAAGATACAGCAGAACTGCATGGGGTAATGAACATATTGCTTTAGTGACAGAAATGTTGCGCAGTAAACAACAATATAAAGTAAGCAGGTACGATGCAAGTAATAATAGCTTCACTACTTTATACCAAGGCAATATGACAGATGCCTATACCAACCCAGGCAGCCCTGTAACCACCAAGAATAAATTTAATCGTGATGTTATTGCTATGACAAATAATGGTCAGGCTATATTAATGAATAATACGACAGGTGCTTCTCCAAAAGGAGACTTACCTTTTATTTCTTCATTTGATTTAAATACAAAAACCAATTCAATTTTGTGGCGCTCGTCGGAAGATAATTTTGAAATGATAATGGAAGTAATTGATATTAATAATTTAAAAGTTATTAGTAGAAGAGAAACAGAAAAAGAAGTGCCTAATTATTATATTAGAAATATTAAAGACAATAGTAAAACTCAAATTACCAATTTCACGAACCCTTATTTGAGTATGGAAGGCGTGACGAAGGAAAAAATTAAATATAAAAGAAAGGACGGCATTGATTTAACCGGTGATTTATATTTGCCTAAAGGATATGATAAAACAAAGGATGGCCCTCTTCCTGCTTTAATATGGGCCTACCCAAGAGAGTTTACAAGTGCTGCCGATGCAAGTCAAATTAGAGGTAACCAACATAAATTTACCATGCTTAGCTGGGGATCGCCTGTATTTTATGTTACACAAGGCTATGCCATTTTAGATAATGCTGAAATGCCTATTGTAGCTAACTCTCCAGATAAAAAACCAAATGACGATTTTGTAAATCAATTGATACTGAATGCCAATGCAGCTATTGATAAATTAGTTGAATTAGGCGTAGGGGATAGAAATAAAATGGCCGTAGGTGGACATAGTTATGGCGCCTTTATGACAGTGAATTTACTTGCACATAGTAATTTATTCAAAGCAGGTATTGCTAGAAGTGGTGCATACAATAGAACTTTAACTCCTTTTGGTTTCCAAAATGAAGAGCGTACTTTTTGGCAAGCCAAGGATTTATATTTAGAAATGAGCCCTTTCGCATTTGCAGATAAAATTAAAACACCATTGTTAATGACACATGGCGAAATGGATGACAATACAGGAACCTTCCCTATTAATAGTGAAAGATTATATGCAGCTATTAAAGGACACGGTGGTACTGCAAGATTTGTTTACTTACCTTATGAAGCACATGGCTATAAGGGAAAAGAAAATGTATTGCATTTGTTATGGGAGCAAGGAAGATGGTTAGATAAATATTTAAAGGACAAATAATATATTTTAAATATAGAATTTGAATTTGAGCTTCTTATTTGAACTAAATAGTTTAAATTTAAATAGCAAAACCAAATAAATGAAAAAATATGTATCTACCCTTTTACTATTAGGATTTTTAGGCAGTTTGAATGCTCAAAAAGTTACTATTGCCGACAAAACTCCTATTAAAATGCAGGCTATTACTAATATTAATAGCGCAGGTTTACATGTAAAAGACACATTCTCTGTTAGTTTATTTGAAGACATTATTATAGAGGGTAAACT
>CAITGN010000214.1:0-1728 GCA_903891965.1 uncultured Bacteroidota bacterium | reverse complement strand
TTTAAACCTTGCAATTGAACACCGGCACCAAAGCCACTAGTCATGGTTAAACCGGTTTGTTCTTTGAGTATATCGGTTAATCGAATAGAGCCTGTTTGTTGAATAGTTTGCGCATTAATAAGTGTAACCGGCACCGTTAAATTGCTCAGTTTTCTTTCCGACCTATTGGCCGTAACTACTACACTATCGCCACTGGCGAATAATGTATCTTTTACCAACTGTGCCTGGCCCCATAAGCATTGAGGAATAATAAATAATAATAGTAAGGGCTTTTTACACATCGAGCCGCAAAGTTCAAACTTTGAATACATCCATAGATATATTCAAGATAAAAATTAGTCTAATAGTAATGTAATTTTACAATTTTATGACAAATCAATTTTGCGCTAAAATACGCTCAATAGATTTTATTTCGGTTGCCGATATAAAATATTCATAAAACCTTTTATCATCTTCCTTGCGCACACTGCTTATAAGCGAAATCTCAGATTGTGTAATGAATTGATACTTTTCGTTAATAGCGTTAAGCATATCGCTTCTCACTTTTTTCTGTAGCCCCACATTTTTATCCTTAATACCCAACACATGATTAATTTCATTAATTTCTACATTCATACTTTGTTTAGAGCTTTTTAGTAATAAAGAAATCAAGGCCACTTCAGTGCCCACAAAGGCCTGATTGACCGATTTAGATTTTAATATTTTAAGTTGTGACTGTTCTAGTTTTTTACTTACACTTCTATTAAATAGCCAGATAGAAAAAACAAATACAGTCAGTATAAAAATAATAAAAGCAATGACATAATAGTAGTCATCATCTAAGCCCCATATAGGATAGTTTGAGGCCTCAAAATAATAATTTAAAGATAATTTTTTGGTGGAGAAGGTCTGTGATTCTGGACTAAAACTAAAAATGGTGTCTTTATAAAAAAAAATATCGTGACTATTCAACCTTCTTAAAAAAAACTGATTTAGTTCTGAATTTTTAGACTTGTATACTTTATTAGCTATGAAATTAAAATAATAAGCTACGTCTTCATTTGTATAAATGAAGCCGCTGTCTAACGTAAAGAGATTATTATTAATATTATCGACGATAAGCTTTCTGGTATTATTATTGAGAGATCCTAATTTGATCCACTTTTTAGAAGCTAGGTCTAAATAATAGCTATCATAATTTTTTTTACCAGTAATACTTTCAGGACCTGCAATGCCCGCATTGACTATAGATTGAAAAGGCACATACACTCTACCTTCTTTATTAGAATACCAATTATATCCATTAGAAATAATTTCATTATCAGCTGGGGCTATATCCCATTCTTTATCCAAAAAGTTAAATGCCCTTAGATGTCCATTCAATTTCCAGAAACCATAGCCACCATAACTGTAAATATGTTTATCCCAAACAAAATTATTAGAAGCAATATTGTAATTAATATTAATGGTGGCGTCAATTCTATGAAAAGAATAGCTAGAATCTTGCTTGTCCTCTAATTGGTAAATGACCCCCGACTGTGATATTAAAACGTATAATTCCTCATTGGACTTGATAAGCTCCTGCCCATTCATTTTGAAGATGGTTCCATCTATTGGAATAATTTCATTCTGCTTTGATAAGAAAATTTTAGTTTCTAGTTCAGGAAGACTCATTATCTTATCCAAAAATGGATTCTTAGTAATTGTAAAGTGCTCAGGAAGCTCTTTTAAAGAGGCATTTGCCCTTAG
>CAITGN010000213.1:0-19523 GCA_903891965.1 uncultured Bacteroidota bacterium | reverse complement strand
GCTTTTTGATCATACAAAGAAACCTTTTTATTATCGGGTGTGTTCACAATCAAGCTAGGCGCGGCTAAGCCTAATTGATTGGCCATCATACTATAGGCCCTTTCTGTAATAGATTTTTTAGAAGCCTCGTTTAATAATACCGTATCGCCTTTGGCAAAAAAGTTTTGGAACAAGTGTATAAATACTTTTTCTTGACCCATGAATTCTGGAGCAATGTATTTATTGGTAAATTTAAAAAGCAAGAAAGGATAAATTTCTTTACCTGTTTTAGCCACTGTTAAAATATACTGCAGCTCCTCAATAATAGAATCGGGTTCTCTGGAAACATAATTTTTAAAATATTCATCTAGCTTTTCTTCAAAAAAAGGAGTGCGTATTAAACGGTTATCATTAAAAACAACATTGTCCCAAAAATGATTTTTTACATAATAGTAAGGATACAGTGAATCCAATTTTCCATTGATAGTAGGCATGGCAGGGGCTTCTGGTCTTTGCATCACATTTAAAAAGAAGCTGGTCATTGATTTTGGATAAGCCTTTATCACATTGATTCTTGCTGCTTTTACTTCTTTATCCTTGGTTAAATACAATTCTTTAAAGCTTGCAGAATCTTTCGCATTTTTTGCGGCCTTGTATTTATTTTCAAGAGCACTTAATTGCATGCCTAAATTATTAATGGAATTAGAATACTCTTTAAAAATATTATTTTCGGTAGAACCTATAATTTGAAATGTATTGATAGAAGCAGTGTCAGCAACAATTTTAAAATGTTGATTTTCGTCTACTAAAAAATCAAATAAAATGGAATACTTGGGAGAAACCACAAAATAAATACCTGGTGTTAATTTAGTTTTAGATTCAAACACTCCTTCACTTTGAGCGTTTAATAAAGTAGAATCGGCTAAAACCCTATTTCTTCCATAATTCGTTCCTATATATACTTTGGTATTTTGATAAGGCTTTAAAACTATTTTAATAGAGTGACCAAGAGGCTTAGCGCTTGTAGTGTTTGTAGCCTTACTATTTTGTGCTATCAACCCATTATGTATAAGAAAGCCGGCTATTAATGTAAATACTATTTTTCTCATTGGAATGCTTGTTTTATTTCTTTTAAAAAGCCGGGTAAAAATAACAATATATACCTTAAATATAATGCTTGGGTAGTACCTTTGTTTCCGTGAGAAAATTTAAACAAGCCCCTTTATTAGAAAAGGTATTAATTGAAGATTATGCCGCAGAGGGCAAGGCATTAGCCAGAGTGGATGGCAAAGTGATATTTGTAGAAGGTGCCGTACCAGGTGATCTGGTAGATATTCAACTACAAAAAAACAAGGCCGATTGGGGAGAGGGTTTTGTAAAACATTTCCATTCTTATTCAAGTATTAGAGTTACTCCTTTTTGTAGTCATTTTGGAGTATGTGGAGGTTGTCAATGGCAGATGCTTCCTTATGAGCAACAATTGGTTTATAAGCATAAACAAGTGGTAGACAATTTAACAAGAATTGCAAAAGTACCACTGCCCCCTATTCCTCCTATCATGGGTGCTGAACAAACCCAAGGGTATAGAAATAAAGTAGAATATACATTTGCTACAGAAAAGTTTATTCCTTTTTCAGAGTTTAAAGCCATGAAGGCAGCAGCTGAAAATGGAGATACCACTATACTTGAAAAAGCACCAGGGGTGGCAGGTTTTCATGCTAGAGGTTTTTTTGAAAAAGTGGTTGAAGTGGATAAATGTTATTTACAAGAAGAACCTACCAACTACTTAAGAAAAGCAGTAGTTGCTTTTGCCATAGACAACGAAATGCCTTTTTATAATATTAAAGAGCATAACGGTTGGGTGCGTAATATGTTTATTCGCAACACAACAAAGGGAGAGTGGATGGTGAATTTAATTTTGGGCTATGAAGACAAAGAAAAACGCGAAGCATTATTTAATATATTATTAGATCGCTTCCCGCAAATAACTACCTTATTATATACTATCAATGCTAAGCGTAATGATAGCATGCAGGACCTCCTGCCTCAAGTATATTCAGGCAGCGGCTATATCACAGAGTACTTAGAAGACTTCCAATTTAAAATAAGTCCTAAATCTTTTTTTCAAACTAATTCAAAGCAGGCAGAAAAACTATATCAGGTAACGCGTGAATTTGCAGAACTAACTGGTAAAGAAATAGTCTATGATTTATACTGTGGCACCGGCAGCATTGGAATTTTTTGCAGTAAAAATGCTAAAAAAATTATTGGTGTAGAAGTAGTTGAAGAGGCGATAGAAGATGCTAAAATAAATGCAAGTCTAAATAATTTAACTGACACTGCATTTTTTGCAGGTGATGTAATTAAAATATGTGATGATGCTTTTTTTGAAACACATGGCAAGCCCGATGTAATTATTACCGACCCTCCAAGAGCGGGTATGCACGAAAAATTAGTACATAAGTTACTGGCCATGGAAGCGCCCATTATAGTGTATGTAAGTTGTAACCCTGCTACTCAGGCAAGAGACTTATCTTTATTAAATGAAAAGTATACGGTCACCAAAATTCAACCGGTTGATATGTTTCCGCATACACTTCATATAGAAAATGTGGTTCAATTAAAAAGAAAAGACTTACTATAATATTATACGCAAATCATAAAGCATGACGCAGTTTAGGCCCAGCCGTTTCGAAGTTTTACCTACTATTATAAAAAACTTATTAATTATTAATGGGCTGGTTTTTTTAGCACAAAATACTTTTGCGGGTCCTACCAGTAGTTTTTCTTTTGAAGATTATTTTGCTTTACATGCCTGGCAGAGCGATTTATATAAGCCTTGGCAATTAATTACTCATATGTTCTTGCATGGCGACTTTAGCCATATTCTTGGCAATATGTTTGCCTTATGGATGTTTGGATCTATTTTAGAAAATGTTTGGGGCCCTAAAAGGTTTTTACTTTTTTATATGTTATGTGGAGTAGGCGCAGCGGTAATACATCTAGCTATACTATCTTATCAATTAGTGCCACTAGCAACAGAATATGAACGTTTATTGCTACTTAGTAAAACGAATGCATCGGGTTTTACGGAAGCTGTCTATAATTATTCTGCTAAACATCATATTCCGCTTACACAAATACTTGCTGAAAATAAAGTGAGTCTCTCTACTCCTGGTTTAGCGCCACAACTGATGGACTTAATCACTACTTATTATAATAAAACAATGAGTACCGCTACTTTAGGTGCTAGTGGTGCGGTCTTTGGTATTTTAATTGCCTTTGTCTATTTATTTCCAAACACCTATATCTATATTTATTTTTTATTCCCTGTAAAAGCAAAATGGTTAGGTATTGCCTATTTTGCTTTTGAATTATATAAAGGCATTGAAAATTCTGCGGGAGATAATGTAGCAAGATGGGCCCATGTAGGAGGCGCTATCATTGGTTTTATATTGGTGTATATTTGGAAAAAGAAAGGACCCACTTACTAATGCAAAACGAAACAAATCATAAGCCAAGTATTGGCGCCGACAATAATGCTTTAATTGCCCTACTCTCTATTAATTTAGTAGTATATGCACTTATTGGATTTTTAAAAGTGGTCTATTATTTAAATAGCTATCCCTTAGAGCAATTTTATGCTCAAATAATGGAGCCTAGTATTTTACATCCATCGGCCATGGAACTATTGCATCAGCCCTGGACCTTATTCACTTATTACTGGGTGCATGATGGTTTTTGGGTTTTACTCACCAACATGATTTGGTTAACCGCTTTTGGTGTTTTATTACAAGAGCAGTCTGCCAACAAACATATATTCCCTATTTATTTTTATGCAGGAATCGTTGCAGGGCTTGCTTATATTTTCTTGGGAGCAGAACTGCCCATCATGGGTGCGCAAGTAGGTGTGATGGCCATAGCCATTGCTACGGTAAGCTTAGCGCCTAGGTATCGACTACTTAAAAATATAGGAAAGGGTATTCCTGTATGGATATTAGCCATGGTTTACCTTATTATTCAAGCCTTTAGTTTACAAGAAGCAAGCCTTGCTCTAATGATAAGCTATTTGGTAGCCGCAACTACTGGACTGCTGTATGTAATGTTATTAAATAAAGGCAATGATTTAGGTAAATGGATGCATCAACTTTTACATTTGTTGAATAATAGCTTAGCCCCCAAAAAATAATCATTCCTCATCCTCTCTATGCACATGAAAAAAAAATCAAGGGCAAGAAATTTTGGGAAAAAAGTTTTTCTTTTTTTTAATCTATTGGTTTCTTTTTTATTTTTGTATCCTCTATTTTTTACACCCGCTTCTTTTATTTGGGTGAACGGGTTTTTAGGTTTGATGGCGCCGTATTTAATTGCCATTGAAATTTTATTATGCATATTTTGGTTAATTGCTAAGCCCATCATGAGCTTGCTTCCTATAGCAACAATGGTTTTAGGTTGGCAGGTGGTAGGGTCTGTATTTGCCTGGCATCCAGGAACACCCTTTGCACAAAAAAAGAAAGAAAATATTTTACGTGTATTAAGTTGGAATGTAAAAGGCTTTAATGGTATAACTAGTTCTAGTAATTTAAAATTACGCTCCGAGGACATGGCCTATTCTATTCAAAAGTGGAATCCCGACATTATTTGTTTACAAGAGTACAATACCAATGAAAGGCCTAATGATATTGCGAACCATGCAAATTATTTTATAAAAAAATATCCATATAATTTTTTCTCTAAAGATTTTCAAGTTGCTCAAAACGATTATTTTTCTGGCTGTATACTTTATTCGAAATATAAAATATTAAAGGCAGAACGTATAGCCTTTTTAAGTGGAGAGAGTTTAATTAGTGCTACCCTATTAAAAGGAGATGACACCATTCAAATATTTACGACGCATCTTGCTTCTTATCGATTCAAGCAAAATGAATTTGATGCGATGATGGATGAGTCTAATGTAACCAACTCTATTTCTTTCAAAGGAAAAAGAGGGGTGCTTCGAAAAATGCGTACTGCTTTTATGCAGAGAGCCATACAAGCAGAACTGGTAAAAGAGCATCTTGCTAAAACCAATTATCCAGCCATTATCACAGGCGATTTTAATGATGTTCCAGGCTCTTATACCTATAAAACAATAAAAGGAAATTGGCAGGATGCATTTTTAGAAAAAGGTTTTGGTGTGGGCGCTACTTATTTAGGCATCACTCCCACTTTAAGAATTGATTATATTTTAACGAATAGTTCATGGGAGGTGAGGGGTTGGGAATCGATAGATGAAAACCTGAGCGATCATCATATGATCATGGCCGACCTAATTTTGAAGAAGTAGCCCGCTTTATTTTACATAAGATTTAACCTATTTAATTTAAAATAAAATATCTTTGAGGCAATACGAACTATGCCACTTAAATTATACAATTCCCTTACACGTCAAAAAGAAGTTTTTGAACCACTCAACGCACCTTATGTGGGTATGTATGTTTGTGGTCCTACAGTAAGTGGAGAAAGTCATTTAGGTCATGCGCGTCCTTTTATCACCTTTGATGTTTTATATAGGTACCTAATGCACCAGGGCTATAAAGTGCGCTATGTAAGAAATATTACCGATGCAGGACATTTTGAAGAAGAAGGTAAACAGGCAGAAGATAAAATTGCTAGCAAGGCTATTTTAGAAAAATTAGAACCCATGGAACTAGTGCAAAAGTATACGCACTTGTATCATTGGGCCATGGAGCAGTTTAATAATTTACCCCCTAGCATTGAACCCACCGCTACAGGACATATTGTGGAGCAAATAGAAATGATTAAAAAAATCATGGCTGATGGTTTTGCTTATGAAGCCAATGGTTCGGTTTATTTTGATGTGATTAAATACAACGATGTCTATTCTAAAAAAAATCAGCCCTATGGAATTTTGAGTGGGCGTAATTTGGAAGACCAATTAGATACAACGCGTGAACTAGATAATCAGGACGAGAAAAAAAATAAAGTAGATTTTGCTTTATGGAAAAAAGCACCAGCTGAACATATTATGCGTTGGCAAAGCCCCTGGGGGGAAGGGTTTCCGGGCTGGCATATTGAATGCTCTGCCATGGCTACTAAATATTTAGGCAAACAATTTGATATACATGGAGGTGGAATGGACTTACAATTTCCGCATCATGAATGTGAAATTGCACAAAGCACAGTTTGTAACCATGAAATGCCTGCTCGTTATTGGGTACATAATAATATGATTACCATTAACGGCCGTAAAATGGGCAAGAGCTATAATAATGTAGTGAAGCTAAGTGAGCTATTCGATGGTAGCCATCCTATTTTAACGCAGGCCTATAGTCCTATGACGGTAAGATTCTTTATTTTACAAAGTCAATACCGCGGCACATTAGATTTTAGCAATGAAGCATTACAAGCCTCAGAGAAAGCACTGAAAAGATTAATGGAAGCCTACGAGTGGCTAAAAGCAGAAAGCTTTACCAACAATACCAGCGCAAGCGATGCTGCTTTAGATAAACAACTTATCACCTGGGTGAATGAATTAGGTGAATTCATGGACGATGATTTAAATACCGCAAAAGTGGTAGCTAATTTATTTGAAATAGCCCCTCTCATTAATTCATTAAAGGATAAGCATATTGCAGCTGACGCCATATCTAGTGCTAGCTGGACTTTAGCACAAACACAGTTAACTATTTTCATTGAAAATATATTAGGTCTTAAGGTAGAAAACGGTGCCAACCAAGTACAATTACATGGAGTCATTCAATTACTTATTGAAATTCGTAAAGACGCTAAGTCTCGCAAGGATTTTGCGACTAGCGATAAAATTAGAAATCAATTAATTTCTATGGGCATTCAAATCAAAGACGAAAAAGACGGGGAAGTAAGTTACAGTCTGTCTTAGTTAAATTTCTTTTATTTATAATTCATTATTAGTGATCACAGTCATCCGCATGGGCATGGTTGTGCACTCTACAACGCATATGGTTATTGACATGTGCAATAATGATAAAAAAAGCGGCCGGAAATAATAACACTATTTCAATATTTCTAAATACCATTCTACTTAGCATAAGTGCAATACCAATGGTAAATAAAATAATAGGCCCATAAGAATGATGGTGTTTTTTATAACCATGGTATAAGGAGTAGGCACCAATGGCAAAAGAAAGTAAAATCATGCCTAATTCAAATCTAGTATTGTGTAAGATATTAATACCTAATAAGGGAAGACTACTAAAAAATAAGGGAAGTAATGCGCAGTGAATGGCACAGGCTAGTGAAGCCCCAATACCAATAGCGTCCCAATTCCATTTTTTAAACATAGTGTAAAGATAACCCAATTCTAATTGCCCTAAAATAATATTACCTTTAGGGTCCAAAACGAATGCGCTATGTCTAAAAAATTGCTTACTTATATTGTATTTTTCTCCCTTTTACTAGCTGCATTTTATTATTTCCTATTTAGAGGTACTGATAACTGGAAAGTGCAATTACCTGTTTTAAGTTATGTACAACCTTTTCATTTTACCAATCAGGATGGCCAGGCTTTTAGCGATAAAGAATTACTGAATAAAATTACAGTGGTTGAATATTTTTTCACTACCTGTAAAGGTATTTGCCCAAAGCTGAATACCAACATGAAAGATATTTATAGTATTTATAAAAACGATCCTGATTTTCAAATTGTTTCACATACCTGTAATCCAGGCACAGACTCGGTTCCAGTACTTAAAAGATATGCCGATTCTTTAGGTGTAGACACTAAAAAATGGATATTTTTAACAGGTAGAAAAGATAGTTTATACTTAATGGCTCGTGGCTCATATTTATTAGACGATCCTAAAAACAATGTAGAAAAAATAGAAGATCAATTCATACATACTCAATTTTTTGCACTCATTGACAGAGAAGGAAAAGTGCGTGGTAAAATTTACGATGGTTTAAAAACTTTAGAAATTGAACAACTCAAGCAAGACATCTCTAAATTATTAAAAGATAAAAAATAACCCATGATTTTTGTAACAGGCGCCAGCGGACTCGTGGGTTCTCATTTAATACAATCTTTAGTTGCTAAAGGAAAAACAGTAAGGGCCTTATACCGTAATCAAATACCTAGTTTTAAAGGGGCTGAAAAAGTAAACTGGGTAGCTGGCGATTTATTAGATGTATCGGCACTTACAGATGCTATGGAAGGCGCTACTCATGTTTATCACTCAGCTGCCATTGTTTCTTTTTCTCCAAGTAAGGCTGCGATGATGATAAAGGCGAATCAAGAAGGCACAGCGAATCTGGTGAATATTTGTCTTGATCAAAAAGTAGAGAAGCTTGTATTTGTAAGTTCGGTAGCCGCACTCGGAAGAATTAGAGAAGACGCACCCATTGATGAAACCATGCATTGGACGCCTGAAACAAGTAATAGTATTTATGGAAAATCGAAGTACTTAGCAGAAATGGAAGTATGGAGAGGGATGGCGGAGGGATTAAATATAGCTATTGTAAATCCTGTTATTATATTTGGCGCAGGAGATTGGAATAAAGGATCCTCTGAAATTTTTAAATCGAGTTATAATCAGTTCCCTTGGTATACCAATGGTATCAGCGGTTTCGTGGATGTACTAGATGTGATTGATGCTATGCAATTATTAATGGATAGCCCTATTGTGGGGGAGCGTTATATTATTAGTGCTGAAAATTTAAGTTATCAAACAGTGTTTACTAAAATTGCCAATGCATTTTCTAAAAAACCTCCTACTAGAAAAGTAACCCCTTTGCTAGCAGCTATTGTTTGGAGAGTAGAGGCTATTAAATCTTTGTTTACGGGAAAAACACCACTGCTTACTAAAGAGACAGCGGCTACTGCTCAGGCCAAAGTGTATTTTAATAATGAGAAATTTTTAAAAGCCTTTTCTTCTTTTCAATATCGAAGTATGGATACCACTATTCAAAGAGTATGTGCAGAATTAACTGAAATGCATCAGCTTAAGTAAATTATTCTTTTTCCATTATTTTTTTCCAAAGCTCAGGTATACGACGAATCCAAACTAGCTCCCTTCTTTTAATAGAAGCGTCTTCTGCAGGAAAGCCCATATATACTTTATTACCTTCTATACTTGATAAAACAGCTGCTTGAGATAAAACCACAGCGTTTTCTCCAATGGTCAATGTTTTATTCACCCCGGCCTGACCCCAAATAGTCACACCCGATTTTATTTTAACGCCTCCTGCAATACCCACTTGTGCTGCAAATAAACAGTTGGCCTCAATTTGGGTATCATGTCCAATATGTACCATATTGTCAATCTTGGTACCCATACCTATAATAGTGTCTCCACTTACGCCTCTATCCACCGTACAGCAGGCCCCTATTTCCACCTTATTTTCAATAATCACTCTACCACAGCTTAGTAGCTTTTTATACCAGGCGGCACGGTTCTTTTTGGAGTTATAATAGAAGGCATCGCTACCAATCACCGTTCCAGCTTGTATAATAACATCATCTCCTATAATAGTGTCAGCAAGTAGGGTAACATTAGGGTAAATCAAACAATTTTTTCCAATAATAACATTCGCTCCAATAAATACATGTGGCATGATAACAGTACCCTCACCAATGATGGCAGTTTCATGTATTGCTTTATCACTTAATTGTAAGGGTTTAAAATGCTGTACAATTTTTATATAGGCTTCAAAGGGGTCTTCACAATATAATAATGCCTTACCAGCAGGTATACTCACCTCTTTATTATTAATAATGATACAAGTGGCCGCGCTATGTAAGCATGTATCATAATATTTTGGATGATCTACAAATACAATATCACCAGTTTCAACTTGATGAATCTCATTCACTCCAGTAATTTCTAAAGAAGTATTACCTATTAATTCAGAGGAGGTTAAGGTAGCTAACCATTTAACCGAAACGGGTGCAGAAAGCTTCATATGTATGTTTTTGGCCTAAATCAAAGGTAATGAGCCTTTTTTGTAAAAAAATCTTTTTCACTCAATTCTCTATAAAAATAGCCCCTTATTGTATAATAATCTAATAATAAAAGTAAAAAAATTTATAGCATGAAGCAAAAATGGTATCTTCTGAAACCCTTTATTCATAGGTATTTCAGAGAATTTAATTTTTATTGTATCTTATAATTCATATTTATTTAACCTATAAAATTGTATAAAATTTATTTTTTAAATCTTCTATAAAATGCCCAATTGTGGATAACGTCAATAAATTTGTTTAAAATATTTTTTGAATTAGAAAAAAGTATATTTAATATTGTGAAGGGAATCTGATTCCCGTACTTACTAACCCATCTATATACGAGGTCCTCTTGAGCATTCAGGGGGACTTTGTTATTAAAAGAACTACTACATTGAGCGACTACTATTTATTATATAAACCCTTTCAAGTATTGTCGCAATTCACAACGACCGATAATAAATTATGCTTAAAAGATATTATACAAGTTGCTAAAGATGTTTATCCAGTAGGAAGATTAGATTATGATAGTGAAGGTTTATTGTTTTTAACAAACGATACCAAAATGAATCATCAACTATTGCATCCAAGCTTTGAACATAAAAGAACATACTTAGTACAAGTAGAAGGCGCTATCACAACAGAGGCTATTGAGCAGCTCGCTAAGGGGGTATCTATTAATGTGAATGGTATTAAGTATAATAGCCAGCCTGCGGTACTAAGTCTGTTAGAGGCCAACCCTGCGGTACCTGAAAGAAACCCACCCATACGCTTTAGAAAATCTGTTCCAACTTCTTGGGCCCAGATTGAACTTACAGAAGGTAAGAATAGACAGGTGCGTAAAATGTTTGCAGCCGTTAACTTTCCCGTACTTCGATTAATTCGTTCTCAAATAGGCAGTTTCACTATAAAGGACATGCAGCCCAGCGATTTAATCCATTTAAGTCATCAGGAGGTTCAAGAAGGCTTCTTTCGTTAATTGACTGCTAAGTTTTACTTTTGCAGTAATAATATATAATCAATGAGTCAATCGCTATCAGAACAGGAAATTATAAGACGTGAAAAATTACAGCATTTAGAGGCGGCAGGTATTAATCCCTATCCCGCTCCTTTATACCCCGTTTCTCATTATTCTAATGATATTAAGGAAAACTATACAGAAGAAAACAAGGAAAAATATGCGGCTGTCTGTGTAGCAGGCAGAATTATGAGTGTGAATGATAAGGGCAAGGTATTGTTTGTTAAAATACAAGATGATAAAGGCATTTTACAATTATATATTAAAAGAGATGAAATTTGCCCGGGTGATGACAAGTCTTATTGGGACGCTATTACTAAAAATGGAATGGACCTAGGCGATATTATTGGATCAACTGGTTATGTATTTATTACAAAAACGGGAGAGACGTCGGTTCACTCTAGCACAGTTACATTATTAGCAAAATCTTTAAAGCCACTTCCGGTGGTGAAAAGAGATGAAGAAGGAAATGTATTTGATGCAGTAACCGATCCTGAATTTAGATATCGTCAACGCTATGCCGATTTAATTATTAATCCTTCTGTAAAAGAAACTTTTGCAAAGCGTACTTTACTCATGACCACTATTCGTGAATTTTTAAATAGTCGCGGCGCTTTAGAAGTAGATACACCTGTACTACAAGCTATCCCAGGAGGTGCTGCAGCAAGGCCTTTCGCTACACACCACAATGCATTAGATGTTCCTTTTTATTTGCGTATTGCCAATGAATTGTATTTAAAAAGATTAATTGTGGGCGGCTTTGAATGGGTATATGAGTTTAGTAGAAACTTTAGAAATGAAGGCATGGACCGTACGCATAATCCAGAGTTTACTGTTTTAGAATGGTACACGGCGTACAAAGATTATTTATGGATGATGGAACTCACAGAACAACTATTTGAAAAAATTGCAATTACACTTCATGGCAAAACTGAATTAACAGTGGGCGATAAAACCATTAATTTTAAAGCACCTTATAGACGCATTAGTATTATTGAAGCCATTCAAGAAAATACGGGCATTGATATTACAGGAATGGATGAAGCAGCACTAAGAGAAGTTTGTAAAAAATTACATATTGATGTTGCACCTACTATTGGTAAGGGTAAATTAATAGATGAAATTTTTGGATCGACTAGTGAACCTAAATACATACAACCTACTTTTATCATTGACTATCCTATTGAAATGAGCCCGCTTACCAAAAAGCATCGTAGTAAAGAAGGCTTAGTAGAGCGTTTTGAATTAATGGTGAATGGTAAAGAATTAGCGAACGCTTATACGGAGTTAAACGACCCTATTGATCAACGCAAGCGTTTTGAAGAGCAATTAGGCTTAATGGAGCGTGGCGATGACGAAGCCATGTTTATTGACCACGATTTTTTAAGAGCATTAGAATATGGCATGCCACCTACTTCAGGTATTGGCATTGGTATAGATAGATTATGCATGATGATGTTGAACCAACCCTCTATTCAAGATGTGTTATTCTTCCCTCAAATGCGCCCGGAGAACTATGAATAAAAGCTTAAAAAATGTAAGCTTTTATTCATTACGTCTCTTATGATTTTAAAAAAGGAGAACCCTCGGGTTCTCCTTTTTATTTGGCTATGATTAATCTCTATAATTCAACGCTGGCTTGATATCACCTAATAGCGCTCTGTATTTATAATCTCCTTTAGATTTAGTAAATTCTTCTATTGCTTTTGCAAGTAATACGGGATTACTCATTAAATCAATGGCGGTAAGTGCCATTGTTTTACTAGCCACTAGCATTCCTTTCGTACCAATTTCAGTACCACCAGCAGCCACTGCTTGCCAACTATGTGCGGGTGTACCTGGTACCCAAGTAGCTGCACGTAAACCAACAGTAGGCAAAGTATAGCTCACATCACCTACATCGGTTGAACCACTATTGCCTTCACTAATATAGCTAAGTGGTTTTACAGTGCCTGCAGTCGCTACATCTACTTTGGCACCAATAAAACTAGGTTCTATTTTTTTGGCGAAATTTAATTCAGCTTCAGTGTAACTAACACCACCTACTTTTTCTAAATTAATTTGCATGGCTTCTGCAAGTGTTTTATTAATTAATAAATCATGGGTTCCACCAATAATATCATATTTCATTGTAGTACCAGTTCCAATAGCAGCACCTTCTGCAGCTTTCACTACTCTATCAAAAATTTCTAAGACATCTTTACGTTTTGGATGACGTACATAATAATAGGCTTCTGCAAAATCAGGCACTACATTGGGTGCCTTACCACCACTGGTTATAATATAATGTATTCTTGTTTCTTGTGGAACATGTTCGCGCATCATATTCACCATATTATCCATAGCTTCTACTGCATCTAAGGCAGAGCGGCCTTGTTCAGGTTGTGCTGCAGCATGTGCAGAAATACCATAAAATTTAAATTTAGCAGACTTATTCGCTAATGCACTAGTAGTTGTTACAGCATTTACATCATCAGGGTGCCAATGTATCACGGCATCTACTCCATTGAATAAACCTGCACGAACAAGATATACTTTTCCACTTCCACCTTCTTCAGCAGGACAGCCGTAAACTTTTATAGTACCTTTTAATTTACCAGCAGCAATTAATTCTTTTATAGCAATACCTGCACCCACCGATGCAGTGCCAAATAAATGATGACCACAACCATGACCTGCATTTTTACCAGCAATCGGATTTTTTTCCGGGCTAGCTGTCTGTGCTAAACCCGGAAGCGCATCATACTCTGCTAATATGCCAATCACCGGAGAGCCGCTACCATAAGTAGCTACAAAGGCAGTCGGAATTTCAGCTACCCCTATTTCAACTGTAAAGCCTGCTGCTTTTAAATTTTGTACATGCAAGGCAGCACTTTTATTTTCTTTATAGCCTACCTCTGCGTACTCCCATATTTGTAAAGCAGTTTTTTTATCTGCATCATAGGCATTGTTTAATGCAGCAAGTGCAGCTTCTTTATTTGCATTTATTTGTTGTGTAGCAGGATCCAGTTTATTTTTTTTCTGTGCAATAACTTGTAAACTAAATAGTACACATGCTAATAATAAAATTCTTTTCATACTTGTTTCTTTAAATTGAAATAAAAAATGTTTTATATAATATTATAAAAATAAATCGTAAAATAATTTAGCCCCCGGCACTACTGAATAATGCGCTAAGTCGGTGATACCCTCTGCAGCCAATACTTCTTCATCGATAAATAATTTTCCTGTGTAGGCTAATTTTTCTTTACTTAAAATATAAAAGGCGGCATCTGCAATAATATCGGTGGTTCTACTCATATTCGCTAAGGCCTGTCCGCCTAGTAAATTGCGCACAGCCGCAGTATCTATGGTAGTTCTAGGCCATAAAGAATTACAAGCAATATTGTCGTCTTTAAATTCTTCTGCCCAACCTAAGGTCATCATGCTCATATCGTATTTTGAAATGGTATAGGCTACATGGGGTCCTAACCATTTTGGTGCTAAATTAATAGGAGGAGATAAAGTTAAAATATGTGCATGTGTCGATTTTCTTAAATAAGGTAGCGCATGTTGTACCATTAAAAAAGTACCGCGTACATTAATACTATGCATTAAATCAAATCGTTTACTAGGCGTGCTAGCTGTATCTGTTAATTGAATAGCGCTTGCATTATTAATAAGTATATCAATGCCTCCAAATGTATCTACAGTTTGCTTTACTGCACCAGCAATTTGTGCTTCATCTCGAATGTCTACTTGCACGGCTAATGCTTTTACGCCCAAAGCTTCTACTTCAGCAGCAGCTGTAAAAATAGTACCCCCTAAGCGCGGATCCTCTTCTACCGACTTTGCTGCAATCACAATATTGGCGCCAGCTGCAGCCAATTTCAAAGCCATTGCTTTTCCTATTCCTCTGCTACCGCCTGTGATAAAAACGGTTTTACCTTGTAATGACATATCTATTTATTTAAAAAATTTCTAATTACATTTTCAGTTTCAGTACAAGCCAATGCTAAATCATTGTTTTGAATTATGGCATTGAACTGATTGCTAAAACTTATTTCAAAGGCTGCTTTGTCTAAACGCATTTGTATATTTTCTGCAGTCTCTGTTTTTCTGTTTTCTAATCTTTGTTTTAATACTTCAATAGAAGGTGGCATAATAAAAATTGACAAACAATTTTCTGCTAATTGTTTTTGAATTTTAATGGCGCCTTTCACATCAATATCTAAAACAGGAATTTTACCTAAATTCCAAATACGCGTTAACTCCGATTTCAAAGTACCATAATACAGCCCTTCATACACCATCTCATATTCTAAAAAATCATTTTGATAAATATGCCCTTCAAATGTAGATGGGGAAATAAAATGATATTCTACACCGTCTTTTTCATTGCCTCTGGGAGCGCGGGTAGTGGCAGAAACCGAAAAAGATAATTGAGGTAATGTCTTTAATAAATAAGAAGCAATAGAGGTTTTTCCAGCACCAGAGGGAGCTGTTAAAATAATTACTTTTTCTAGGTTCTGGGGCATCCTTATTAATTTAGAAGGTAGATTTTTCCTCGCTCTAAATTACACAAATACTACCTAAATAAATAATTATACTGAGGGCTAGCAAAAATCTAATTATGATGTATATTTAGCAGTAGAAAAAATTAATTCAAACTAATAATAGCCTTATGCAAAAACAACTATTTACGTATTTATTAGTGCTACTTGCCTTTATAGCGCAAGCACAAAAGCCTGGCGAGGAAACGGCTCCTAAAACAGCTGTCAAATCGGAAGATAAAAACCCAAGTTTTAAAAGAGAGCTTTCTTTAGAAGCTAAAACCGAAAATAAAGGAGAAGTGACTATTAAGGGACAAAAAGTACCATATAGAGTAGTTACCGGAACCATGCCTGTTTGGGATGATGAAGGCAAAGCCATTGCTGGTTTATTTTATGTTTACTATGAGCGTACCGATGTAACCAATAAAGACGAGCGTCCACTGGTTATTTCTTTTAACGGTGGTCCGGGTACTGCCAGTGTTTGGATGCACTTAGGGTATACTAGTCCTAGAAAATTAAAAATTGATGATGAAGGTTATCCTATTCAACCTTATGGCTTCGAAGAAAATCCTAATTCCATTATTGATGCTGCAGATATTGTCTACATCGATCCAGTGAACACAGGCTTCTCTCGTATCTTAGATAAAGCAGTACCTACTTCTAAATTTTTTGGAGTGAACGCCGATGTAAAATATTTAGCAGATTGGATTAATACTTTTGTTGGAAGAAATAAACGTTGGGCTTCTCCTAAATTTTTAATTGGAGAAAGTTATGGTACAACGCGTGTTTCTGGTTTGTCTTTAGAATTACAAAACAGACATTGGATGTATTTAAATGGAGTGATATTGGTATCACCTACTGATTTAGGTATTAAGCGTGAAGGCCCTACCAGTGCGGCTTTACGCGTTCCTTATATGGCAGCTACTGCATGGTATCATAAAAAATTACCAGCCGATTTACAATCCAAAGACTTAACTGCTTATTTACCAGAAGTAGAAGCCTTTACAGTGAATGAATTAATGCCAGCTATTGCACAAGGCGGTGTTTTAAATGCAGATAAGAAAAAAGAAGTCATCAAAAAACTAGCGCGTTATATTGGTATTGGTGAAACAGAAGTAACGCGTTATAGTATGACCATTCCTTTTGATTATTTTTGGAAAGAACTTTTACGCGATAAAGGAAAAACAGTAGGTCGTTTAGATTCTCGTTATATTGGAATTGATAAATTAGATGCAGGAGACAATCCCGATTACAATGCAGAGCTTACTTCATGGGAACATTCTTTCACACCTGCTATTAATATGTATCTAAGAGATGAGTTGGGTTATAAGACCGATTTAAACTATTATATTTTTGGACCTACCTTCCCTTGGGACAACAATAATAACCATACTGGGGACGACTTACGTCAAGCCATGATGCAAAACCCTTATTTACATTTATTGGTACAATCGGGTTATTACGATGGTGCTTGTGATTATTTCAATGCTAAATATAATATGTGGCAAATGGATCCTGCTGGAAAAATTCAAGACAGAATGTTTTGGGAAGGCTATCGCAGTGGACATATGATGTATTTGCGCAAAGAAGATTTAGCTACCAGCAACGATCATTTAAGAGCCTTTATTAAAAAGAGTATTCCGAAGGCGGGTACACCTGCAAAGTTTTAGCTCGTTCATAAAATAGTTGAAATAAAAAACCCATCTCGCAGCAGCTTGATGGGTTTTTTAATATCTCGAAATTCTTTTTAAAAACGTTTTTTAAAATTGCGGTTATTGTTGTTGCGTCCGCCACCGCCACCGCCTGGTCCACTAGGTCCGCGTCCACCGCGATTATTATTGTTGCGATTACCCTGCCAACGACCCCCTGCTGGACGGTACTCATCTCTTTCAAAATTTTGATTGCGATGTTTGATATAAGGAGTATTGCTAAATTCAAGTTCACCACCAGTAATAGCGTTTAACTCTCCTCTAATGGTATCATCTTGTACTAATTCTTTATGCCAGTTGCTATATGCGAGTTTCATGTAATGTGCAATAGCATGCGCAAAACCTGCTTTTTTCTCTTGGTCTTGTTCCGCCATCGCTTTATCAATCACCAATTCTAGGTTTTTACCTAAATGGGCATATTTAATTTTACGCTTAGGATAAGGAATGGGATCGGGCTTCTGCTTATAGGTTTCCTTGGTAGGAATAGGATAAGGGCTATCCACGTCTAATTGGAAATTGCTCATAAAAAACAGGTGATCCCATAATTTATGCTTGTAGTCTTCGATATTCTTTAGCTGAGGGTTCAAAAAGCCCATTAGTTCAATGACTACCTGCGCCTGCTCTAGTCTTTTGGCAGGATCTTCAATGGTCATCAAATGATCCACCATCTTCTGCACGTGACGTCCGTACTCTTTCATCCCCATTAAGCTTCTTGCTGTATTGTATTCCATGTATTTATTACTTCTCGAGTAACAAATGTAAGGATTTATTTTATCTTCGTACCATGGAGGCACTGATACAACAAATAGAAACCATCACGAAAGAAATCCAAAACACCGTGGCTACAACCAGCGCCGAGGTGGAAGCTTTCCGAATTAAATACTTGGGAACCAAAGGTTTGGTAAAAAATATGATGGGTGAGATGAAATCGGTGCCCAATGAGCAGAAAAAGGAATTCGGTCAAATCCTAAATGCTTTCAAGGTAGCCGCCGAAGAGAAATTAGAAATATTAGTAGCTGCTTTAGGAGATACTAGCACATTGGATACAAGTATTGATACAAGTTTGCCGGGCGATGAATTTACAGTAGGTACCAGACATCCTTTGAATTTAGTGCGCAATCAAATGGTTTCTATTTTTAAAAGATTAGGTTTTGCTGTTGCAGAAGGACCAGAGATAGAAGATGATTGGCATAATTTCGGTGCGATGAATTTACCAGCCGATCATCCAGCGCGTGATATGCAGGATACTTTTTATGTAGAAGAAGCGACGCAGGAAAATGCATCATGGTTATTAAGAACACATACTTCTAGTGTGCAAGCAAGAGTGATGGAAACGCAGAAGCCACCTATTCGTGTGATTTGTCCAGGCCGTGTGTACCGTAATGAAACTATTTCAGCAAGAGCACATTGTTTCTTCCATCAAGTAGAAGGTTTATACATAGATGAAAATGTAAGCTTTGCAGATTTAAAACAAACACTTTATTTTTTCGTACAAGAAATGTTTGGCAAAGATGTGAAAGTAAGGTTCCGTCCAAGTTATTTTCCTTTTACAGAACCTAGTGCAGAGATGGATATTAGTTGTCAAATATGTAGTGGCAAAGGTTGTAATATTTGTAAACATACAGGATGGGTAGAAATTTTAGGTAGCGGAATGGTGCATCCGAATGTGTTAAAAAACTTTGATATAGATCCTGAAAAGTATACTGGCTTTGCATTTGGTATGGGCGTAGAAAGAATTGCGCAATTAAAATACCAAGTAAACGATTTACGTTTATACTCTCAAAACGACTTGCGCTTTTTGCAACAGTTTAAGAGTGTCTGATAAATAATTATGTTACATAACACCAAGGGTATTGTTTTACGCGTCACAAAATATGGTGATACGAGTATTATCATGACGGCCTATACCGAACTTTTTGGTGTACAACAATACATGGTCAAAGGCGTTAGAGTCACCAGTAAAAAAGGAGCGAACAAGGGAGTGTTTTATCAACCCGCTGCTATTTTACAAATGGAAGTATATCATTCACCTATGAAGCAATTGCAAATGGTGAAAGAAGTGAGTTGGGACTTTGTTTATCAAAATGTGTATTCCGATGTACTACGCAATGCAGTAGCTACTTATATTGTAGAGGTCTTGCAACAAACCATGCAACCCGAACCACATCCAGAATTATTTTATTTAATAGAAGATACTTTTAAACAACTAGATAAAGGCGGTCCAAGTTTGGTGGGCAACCTGCCTATTTATTTTTTAATTCATTTAAGTCAAACCATGGGCTTTGGACTGCAAGGAAAATATTCTG
>CAITGN010000212.1:0-1595 GCA_903891965.1 uncultured Bacteroidota bacterium | reverse complement strand
CAGGATGTCTTTTTGCGTTGTATGATTGTCTAATATCATTGATATCAAGTTATCCTGATTTGTCTGTATCCATTATTTTGAAGCATTTTGCTGCAATATTTTTTCTAAATTGATTCATCTCTCCTCTAACTTATCTAAGGAATTCTTCATAAGATATTTCACCACTTCCATCTCTGTCGAACATCTTAAATAGTTAAATAACTTGTTTTTCACTCATTCCAATTCTGAAATCGTGCTTGCATTTAACAAATTCTTCCTTATCTAAAGATCCTGATCTATTGTCATCGGCAATTTTGAATTTTCTAGCAATTGATGAAATTCCTCTTCCTCCTCTATTAGCAGAAGCCTTTGCAGAATATTTACATGCTAAAACTAGAAAAGAATATTGGGGCTATGCTGCAGATGAAACTTTAAATAATGAATCTTTGATAAGTGAGCAGTATGTAGGCATTCGTCCTGCACCTGGTTATCCTGCTTGTCCTGATCATACAGAAAAGTATACCTTGTTTAATTTATTAGACGCTGAAAAAAATACAGGTATTAGCTTAACAGAAAGTTTAGCCATGTACCCAGCTTCTAGTGTTTGTGGTTGGTATCTTGCGAATCCAAAAAGTCAATATTTTGGATTAGGTAAAATTAATCAGGACCAAGTATTAGACTATACAAAAAGAAAAGATAAACCTTTAGAGTATATCACTAGATGGTTACAACCTGTAATAGATTAACATTAGCCTTCTACTTATATTTCACGCAGATACTTTATTAAATATTTTATAAATAAAAAAAGGAACCTAGTAATAAGTTCCTTTTTTTATTTCTTAAATTTTTTCAAACAACCACCATAAACGTTTACGTGGTTTCACTTTGTAATTCTTGTGTACATATTTACTTATATGTTCCATGGCTTCGTCCACGCTATCGGTGAATAACATAAATTTTTTATCTCCCTCGGCAATAGTGCCTTCTGCAATCATGTGATCCATCCAATGATGAAAAGGTGCATAGTATTCTTTACCCATGACTACAATAGGAAAATCGTTGATGACCTTGGTTTGTGCTAAGGTTAAGGTTTCAAAAAATTCATCTTGGGTACCAAAGCCTCCTGGCATAATTATAAAGGCATAGGAATATTTCACCAACAACACTTTTCTAATAAAGAAGTAACTAAAGGTTATGGAAGTTTGTGTGTAGGGATTCGGTGCTTGTTCGAAAGGCAATTTAATATTACATCCAACAGAAGCACCTCCATTTTCAAAAGCGCCTCTATTGGCCGCTTCCATAATACCAGGACCCCCACCTGTCATGGTGGTAAATCCTAGTTCGGCAATTTTTTTTCCTATTTCTCTAGCCATTTTATAGTAAACATGATTTTCATCAAATCTTGCAGAACCAAAAACAGTCACGCTGGGTCCCACAAAGTGAAGGGTTCTAAACCCTTTAATAAATTGAATAAAAATTTGAAAGGCAAATAAAAATTCATTCACCCTGGGCTTGGGCCCCTCTAAGTCATACTGCTTAAAGGCTGGAATAATTCTTTGCTTTTCTATAGGTTTCATGGCTAGTTTGAATATTTTAACAAATCTTCTTATTGAAGT
>CAITGN010000211.1:0-2129 GCA_903891965.1 uncultured Bacteroidota bacterium | reverse complement strand
TTAACCGAGGCCCAAAGAAAATTATTGGGTATACCCGAAAGTTTAATTCGCTATTCTGTGGGCATAGAAAATGTGGATGACTTATTGCAAGATTTAGAGACAGCCTTAGCTAGTTTGTAATAGCAAATGGCTACGCTAGATTTTTGCCCCAGGCCCTTTTACAAATTTTCCAGGTTTAGCATTGGTATGTTCGCCTTCTTTTAATACTTGCACACCATTTACCCAAACATGTGACATACCTGTTGCATATTGTCTTGGTTTTTCAAAACTTGCATGGTCTTTAATTTTGCTTGGATCAAAAACCAGTACATCAGCATAGTTGCCCACTTTTAATTCACCACGCTTTTGAATATGTAAACTTGTAGCTGCAACTTTAGAAAGCTTATTGATGGCCTTTTCTACAGTCATTACTTTTTCTTCATTTACATAATGACCAATCACGCGTGCAAAATTTCCATAAGCACGAGGATGTGTACTTTGTTTCATAAAGACTGGATCGGTAGAAGCCGACTCTGCATCAGATCCAAAGCTTACCCAAGGAAGTACGATTTGTTTTTTTATATTTTCTTCACTCATTAAAAAATAAGCTACTTCTACACGACTACTATCTTGAATAATTAAATCAATAGCGCAATCTTCTGGTGTGGTGTTTCTTATTTTAGCCACTTCTGCTAAAGTTTTTCCAGAATACTTTATTAATGAATCTCTTCTAAATCCAAGTAATAAAACTTTACTTGCACCACCTGTTCCATAATATAAATTTTCCCAATCCTTTGCATCGGTCTTCATGGCTTTTATCATCTCTGCTCTTATTTTCGGATCTTGTAAACGCAACCATAATTTTCCAAAACCACCATCTTGTAAAGAAGGAGGCATAGCAGCCGTCATACCCGTCGCGCCTGCAGGATATGTATACATATTGGCTGCAATGTCAATGCCAGCAGCCCTTGCAGCTTCTACTAATTTTATAACAGAATCCATTTTAGGCCAATTATTTACACCTCCTGCTTTTAAATGATAAATTTCTCCATGCACTTTGGCTTCTTTAGCAATGGTTATTAATTCATTCACCGCTTCAATAAAATTATTGCCTTCACTGCGCATATGTGAAATATAACCACCACCATAAGGTGCAGCAGCTTTACATAATTCAATGAGCTCTTCTGTCTTTGCAAAAAAAGCTGGAGGATAAATTAAAGAACTACCCACACCCAATGCACCTTCTTCCATGGCTTGTTTTACTAAGCCCTTCATGCTTTCTAATTCAGCAGGTGTGGGAGCACGATTGTCTTCTCCAATAATATTCTCACGAATAGTAGTAGCTCCTACATAAGAAGCGATATTGCAACTGATCCCCTTTTTTTCCATATAGTGCATGTACTCTCCTAAAGTATTCCAAGCAATAGGTAATTTATTTGGTCCTGTTTGATCCTCTTCCATAGATTTTTTCATCTTCGCATTCAAAGGGCCCATACTTCCCCCTTCTCCAAATACTTCTAAAGTGACCCCTTGTCTAATATCCCCTTGAGAATTACCATCTATAATAAGAGAGGTAGGTGCCCAGCTTAACATATTTATAAAACCAGGCGTTATAGCCATGCCTTTTGCATCAACTACATTGTTGGCAGACTCTTTAGATAAATCGCCAATAAAAGCAATAGTATCATTTTTAATAGCAAGGTCGGCTTTATAAGGAGCGCCTCCATTACCATCATAGACTAATCCGTTTTTTATGATGGTGTCATATTTACTATTCGTAGTACAAGCAAATAATAAACTAATCAAACAGATAGATACTAGTTGTTTCATGGTTTTAATTTTAAGTGAAAAGGGTTTATATTTCGTACAAGTTCTCTGTAATTTAATGTTTTTTCAATAAATTTTTTTATATTCAAGTTCGCTTTTTAAAGACCAAACCAAAAAACTAACGATTATGTCAAAAAACATTCAAGCCAACAGGCTATTTGTTGCAAGCTGCCTGGCTTTATTAGTCACTTCTCTTTCCTTTGGAATTAGAGCTGGGGTACTAAGCCAACAAGGCATTGATTTTCATTTAACTAATGCGCAATTGGGTACCATTGCAGCTACCTGCATTCTGGGGCTTTCCACTCGCGATGTTAGTAGGTGGT
>CAITGN010000210.1:0-7092 GCA_903891965.1 uncultured Bacteroidota bacterium | reverse complement strand
GGGTATCTATAAATAAGAAGAACCAATTATTTTTTAATACTTCAGCGCCTTTTAAAGCAAGTACATTGCCCTCGTTAGGACGAATAAAGCCAGAATGCAATTGCTCAATGATATTCATTAATTGCCTCTCTGCTGCAAGGTCTCTTTCAAGTATTACAATCTTGTCCCCTACTTGTTGAATAACTGAAGGACCATCTTCCTTAGTAACAACAATATCTTTATAAGCAAATAAGGGTTCAAAGAATAAGTAGTCTCCGTTTTCTTTTAATAAAATTTGAAGTTGCGGCTTAACCCCTTTCATTTTCTCCTGTGTAACATTGTCTAATGATACCTGATACTGTTTAGAAAGTGGAAGTAAAGTACTTTGTAAATAATTTGGCCATTTGTCTAGTGTAATTTCATGAAAGCCCGCTGGCATAAATTTTTCTACCCATAATAAATCGGCTCTTTGTTTCCATACAAAAAACTGATGATGGTATTGAAATATATAATTAGACTTCGCGTGGTTATCTTCAAGAGGAATTTTTCCTTCAGGTAAACTTACATGCGCATACACAATATATCTATCATCTTCCTTTTCTACCCTAAAGCCTGGCTGAATGGTATTAAAAACTAATTCTGCCTTTTGCATATTGGCCGTAGTAAAGGGTTTATTATGCGGTAAGTAAAAGCTAAAAGGATGCTCCGATAAATCTCTCCATACTTTTTCTATTTTAGGATGCAGGTATTCTTGCATCAGCTCCTTGGTCTCATCGGGTAAATTTTCTTCATCGGTATGCACTATGTTATCCCATAAGCCTTGGAAGGGAGAATTCTTATTTAAAAATTTAGAAAGTTCTGCAGGTTGTAATTTTTTTACGAGTTGCAATAATATTTTATCCTCTTCCTTAATTAAATTAGGTGTGATAAATTTAACAAGGTCAATTTTTTCTACTTTGCCTATAAATGAAGTGCCTTCTTCATTCACTTCTCCTTTTACAACGTTAAATGAAATATAAGGATACACTGTAGGCTGGTGCTGCATTACAATACCAAACCTGTCTTTAATAATAGCTTCTTCATTCTCTGCACTATCTTGCTCTTCTATATCCCAATCATTGGACCTTGGTCTATTTAAAGTGATAGATTTAGCACCATTGACTTTTTGAATTTTTTCGTCTAATACTTTCAAAAATGGTTTTCCATCATGATAAATAAATTCAAACTTATCTTCAATATAATCATCTAAGGTATAGCCGTATAAAGCCAGTAATTTATTTTTTTCTCTATCCCAGTTACGAATGGTCTCAAAATAGTCCGCTCCCTTTAGTAAAAATAATTGCAGTAGCAGCATGGCTTTATGCACACAGAGCGGGTATTCAGTTTCTGATAAACAATCGCAAGAAGTGTCAAAAAAACGTTCATCATTTTTTTGAATAATAACATGATAGGTTTTTCCTTTCTCATCTATCTCTGCAACTACTTTTTCATTTTCACTTTCAATAATATGGGGCCTAACCGATTTCAATGTTTGTTCCGCCTTTTCAAATATGGCTTTTGAACAAAGCATTCGAATCATCTTTAAATCTAAGGTCTTAGTTCTTAATTGTGTATGGGTAGTTTTATAAGAAGCAGGCTTATAATCCAATAAATTCTTGTCTAGTAAATCTTGGATATAGAATAAGGCGGCTGCTTTATGTCGGCATACTTCTGATAAATTATAAGGACAACCACAACGCAATGATAAAGTAGCGGCACTTTTAAAATTTTCAATAGTGACTTTATAATAAGTACTATAGCCATCATCTTTGACGCGGCAATGAATACTTCCAATTAAAGGATCGAATTTTGCCAACTCAATATTTTTGAGCGCAAAAATTTTCTTGCCTCTACGTATCACTTCTTCAGTGCCGTAGCTATAAATGTGTTTTACTAAATAGGGTAATGCCATAATGGTACAAAAAGCCCTTAAAAAAGGGCAATTTGCAAATGTAAGGCTTTGCTAGCTAATATGGAAGTCTTATTATAATGAATGGGAAAATAGGGCGACTATCCCCTATTTATAAGCGCTCCGTCCTTGAAAATAGGCAAGGAAGGGGCTGTATCCTTGGAAATACAATACAACATGTCCTCTTCTAAACCATAAGCCGCCAATCGGTGCCAATGGGTGACCGTTTTAATATAAGTAGACAAATTATTTTTTTGTTGATTGTATAATTGGTTCGCCATAAAGCTACTATCGCAATGAATTTCAAATGAATCTTTAATTTCTTCAATCACGGCTCCTGCAAATAAGACATCTTCAATATTAAATCGGTTCTTCCAACCAGAACATCCTAGTATCACAGGAGCATTTTGTTCTTTTAAGTATTCTACCACTTTTGATAAGTTAGGGAAGGACCCTGTAATAATATCTTTCGCGCCTTGCTTTAAGGCAAGATGTAATAATTTAGTTCCATTGGTGGTCGTAATGACTAAAATTTTATTTTCAATAAAATCTCTTGGATATTCTGAAGGAGAATTTCCATAAGACAAACCTGGAATAATTTTTCCATCTCTTTCACCCGCTGTCACACCCCCTGTTTGTTTGCCTACTTCAATACAAAGTTCGGGCGTATCTACCGGAATAATTTTACTCGCTCCATTATACAAGGCAGTGGCCATGGTAGAAGTAGCTCTAAAAACATCTATGATAACAACGATGCTATCTTTTAAATCATATAAGTCTAAAAGCTGAGGAGTTAAAACGGTATGTAAAGAAGGTTTTGTCTTTGCTGCAGTTGTCATAATGCACAAATATACAAAACCTTCATTTTTTATTAAACTAATTCTTTGGCTACCGCATTCTTTTTAGATAAGATCAGAATATCTGAAACAATAATATCGGTACTTACTCTTTTGATAGCATTTTTGTCGGTATAAGCCTTTGTAAGAAGACGCCCTTCTACCGCAATTTCACTGCCTTTGAGTAAATATTTTTCCGCAAATATGGCCAGCTTTGACCAGGCTACTAAACTAAACCACTGCGTTTCATCCACCCATTCTCCTTTGGCATTTTTGTAACGGTCATTCACTGCCAAACGCATATTCGCTAACTGGCTTTCCTTTAAAATTTTAAATTCTGGATCGGCTCCTAAATGGCCAATGAGTTGGACTTTGTTTTTAATTGCTTTCATACTAATTAATTTGTTAAGACACAAAATTGCAAATAGTAAGAAAACAAAAACACAGTATTTACCCCAATGAAAAAGGGTATAAATAAATGTAAATAATTATAAGATCAATAACGAACGCAAATCTTACTTAAAAGGAAACTTCACCACCTGTGCTTTTACTAAAATATTTCTAATATCAATATAAATTTCAGTACCTGCTTTAGAAAACTCAGTAGCTACATAGCCCATACCAATGGCCTTGCCTAAACTAGGCGCCTGCGTGCCTGAAGTTACTGAACCAATTAGTTTACCTGCTGCATCTTTAATTTCATAATAATGTCTAGGTATACCTCTATCAATCATTTCAAAGCCGACTAATTTTTTGGAAACCCCATTTGTTTTTTGTGCAAGCAAGCTTTCTTTATTCGTAAAATCTTTGGTGAATTTGGTAATCCATCCCAAACCCGCTTCCATAGGACTAGTGGTATCATCAATATCATTTCCGTATAAACAAAAACCCATTTCTAAACGAAGGGTATCGCGGGCGCCTAAACCAATGGGCTGAATACCATCGGCAGCACCTGCTTCAAATATAGCGTCCCAAATTTTATTGGCGTTGTCATTTATATCTTCAAAATAAATCTCCACCCCACCTGCACCTGTATAACCAGTAGCACTAATAAGTACATTATCAATGCCCAACATTTCTCCTTTAGCAAAACTATAATAAGGCATATTTAATACATCCATACTAGTTAAAGTCTGAATAATTTTTGCAGCCTTCGGACCTTGCACCGCTAGTAGTGCAGTCTTTGCACTTATATTATGCATCTCTACTCCTTTGGTATTATAACTACAAATCCAGTTCCAATCTTTTTCAATATTAGAAGCGTTCACTACTAACATATATACCTTATTCTTCTCTACACAATACACTAATAAATCATCTACAATACCGCCTGTAGTGTTCGGCAAGCAACTATACTGCGCCTTGCCATCTTCTAAAACAGAAGCATCGTTGGTGGTAACGCGTTGAATTAAATCCAAGGCATCGGGGCCTCTTAATATAAACTCACCCATATGGCTTACATCAAATACACCTGCATGGTTTCTAACAGCAGCATGCTCTAGATTAATACCTGTATAGCTAATAGGCATATTATAACCAGCAAAAGGCGCCATTTTAGCGCCTAGTGCAATATGTTTATGGGTAAAGGGTGTATTTAAGGCTTCGCTCATTTCAATTAAATTTTCTCAAATATAATCAAAAAAGAAACTGAAAGGAAAGCCTAATGCGTGAATCTGTCTAATACCCACTGTAAGTCGGATAATTTACCAGCTGCCTTGCCTATTTTATTGATATTATCAAAATTAGAATTGCCCACCTTATCTTTTCCAGAAATGCTTACTTTTTCCGTTTTAATTTTTTCTTTCTGTAGTTCCTCTTCTTTTAATTTCTTAATATCATTTTTAATGGCCTCTCTTTCTTCTTTCAATTTTTGTAATTGAATTTCTTTATCTAATTTTTCATCATCCATTTTTTTAATATCATCAGAACGGTCATCAGCATCCATTGGGCTTAAATTTTCCAATCCTGTTTTGGTCATTTTATATTCTACGCCTTTTTCAAATTGATAAGATTCATTGTCCCAAGGTTCATTCCATTCATCATACCAATTTTCATCATTAGTGATACGGTCAATGGTACCCATTCTCATGCCTCTTCCATTAATATTTATATTGGTTTGCGACCAACCTTTATTGGTAATTTTGATACGCTTGCCAATAGGTACCGCAATAGTCATAATAATATGCTGGTTTCTGAACTTGTCTATTTTATTAATACCAATACCTCTGTCTAAATATAAGAGACTATCTTGTTGTGTAAGCTCAAAGTTTATTTTATTCGCAAGCTCATTGGCATTTTGAACCGTCTTACCATTACTTAGCTTCACAATTTTCACTTGAAAACTATCTGTTTTAGATTGTACAATTCTAATGCGTAAATTTCTTACATATACTGTGTCTTCATCAGAGAAACCTTGAAAATCTTCAAATTGATACCAATGATTTTCATAATATTTCATTTTAGGTGCAGCCGTAATTTCTAGATAATCAATTTTGGGATTGGTTAAAGCAATACTTTGTTCTGCAGGTAAATTATGTCTTGAAAAACTATTACCCAAACTGCTACCAAAATAGAAAAGCATTACCCAACCTACAATCCATAAGGCCCAGAAGCTAGATCTCACCCATACATTTGCTTTTTTAAATCCTGCAATTTTTCTAATTACAGCAGTAACTATTCCTATAATTGGCACCCATACAAAAAGTAGAATGGCTCCAATAACAGACCAAGTTTGCGCACCATCTTCTATTAAGAATTTTTTTAAAGGCAATAAGGCAGTAGCTGCAGCGCCTATTCCAAATAAAGCTGCTAATAAGGAGATGCCTACAATAGCTAATATAAAATAAACGAAGCCCTTAATACATAAAGTAATAACTCTACCTATGTAATACAATAATCCTTTTCTTTTTTCTGTAGAGCTATAAGCATCTTGATTATTGGTTGTTCCTGTCCCCTCATTGTTAGATTTATTCGCTTCATTCGAATTATTCGTTCCCTTATTTCTATTGTATAAATCACTGCCCCAAGATTGTGCTCTTTTACTAAAGCCTTCCATATCATTTTGAATGGTATTTTTAATACTATTTAAATCTACTTTTTCTCCTACCATTTCTAATTTATCTGCGCTTGTTTTAGCCTCCGGTAAAACCAACCATAAAACGATGTATACAAAAACAGCCCCTGGACTAAAAGTAATATCTAATAAATTAGGAAAATCGGGTGCATCCCAAAATTGGAATAAGTGCAGGTGTTGAAAATTCACTACAAAACGAATGAAAGGAATTAAAAATAAAATTCTCACTATCCAAACCTGAATACCAAAATATTTAGATAAGCCTGCAGCTACTCCCCCAATTACTTTATTATCTATATCTCTAAATAATCTTTTACGCACACCTCCCACTACTTTAACAGAAGTGCTAGGTACTGCAATCCATAATATTAAATAAGCTAGAATATTGATGCCAATTAAAAAGAACCATAGAATGCGCACTACCAAAGGCTCAATGCCAAAGTAGTTAGCAATACCACTACAAACACCGCCCAATACTTTGTTTTGCTCGTCGCGATATAATCTTTTAGGTCTATTGCCTGACGAATCAAAATTTGAGTAATTACCGCCACTCGTATTCTGATTATTATTCTGATAATTATTTTGATTTGTACTTTGCCCAGATTGACTTGTACTAGCCTCAAATCCATCCTGGGCTTCGAAGTCGGCAGGACGACCAATGCTCGCAATAATTAAGTCAATATCGCCCACTGCAATACATACCGTTCCTTTTTTCAAACGGTCTTCACATAATTCAGCAATGCGACATTCAATGTCATTAATAATTTCATCGCGTCCTTCTTCCTTGGCGAAATAAACACGAAGCGACTCTATATATTGTTTCAATGTTTCATACGCCATTTCTTCTATAGGTAGAATGCGACCTTGAAAATTGATATTAATTACTTTATTCATAAAATATTTTTTAAAATGTAGATTTAAGAAACTGCTTGATTACTATTTTCAGCAGTATTTGTTTTTTCTTGGGTAAGTTGATCCACCGCAGTAGCCATTTCTTTCCAGGTTTGTAATAAAACGCCAAAGGCTGCTTTGCCTTCATCCGTCATCACAAAGTATTTTCTTGGTGGACCACTAATACTTTCTACCCAACGAGAATTTAAGAGGCCTGCATTTTTTAAACGCGTTAACAAAGGATACAGTGTACCTTCTAGAATATGCAAATTGGCCAGCTTCATTTTCTCAACAATATCACTTGGATAAACCTCCCCTTGTTGAATGATGGACAATATGCAAAACTCCAAAACGCCCTTGCGCAT
>CAITGN010000209.1:0-6333 GCA_903891965.1 uncultured Bacteroidota bacterium | reverse complement strand
TTAATTTAAAAGAAGCAAAATGTAATTGGATTACAATTCGCGAACTTCTGTGCATAGCGTTAAGAAAATGACTTAAGTTCATCGTTAAAAAATTGTGCATGTCTGAGCGAAGCGAGTTCACAATTTTAGATGAACGTAGTCGTTTTTAGCGTCATGCACAGCGGAGAGCGAGAGGAATCTAATTACATTAGCTTCTATTAATAATAGAACACTACAAATTAAACAAGCCCTTATTAATTAACTGTAAGGTCTTTACTTTATGCTCGCTTGGAATAAGCAATGAAATATTATGATGACTACCCCCATAACTTACCATGGTCACTGGTACTTCATTAATGGCTTGAAATAATTTATTAAGCACCGCATCGGTTTTAGCAATTTCATTTCCTACAATAGATACTATAGTTTGATTTTGCTCCACTTCTACTGATGCAATATTGTTTAATTCGGCAATGATCTCATTTAAATGCGTATCGCTGTCAATGGTTACTGATACAGCTACTTCCGAAGTGGTAATCATATCTATGGGTGTTTTATATTTCTCAAACACTTCAAATATTTTTCTTAAAAAACCATATGCCAAAAGCATTCGACTGCTTTTTATTTTTATGGCAATAATATTATCCTTGGCTGCCACTGCTTTCACCCCTACACTACCCGCTTCTTTTTTAATAACGGTACCCACCGCTGTTGGCTGCATGGTATTTAATAATTTAACAGGAATATTTTCTTGTTGCGCTGGCCAAATACAAGTAGGATGTAAAATTTTGGCTCCGAAATAAGCTAGCTCGGCTGCTTCATCAAAACTTAGTTGCTCAATGGCTACTGTTTTATCTACCACTCTTGGGTCGTTATTGTGCATACCATCAATATCGGTCCAGATTTCACAAACACTTGCTTTTACAGCAGCAGCAATTAATGAAGCGGTGTAATCACTGCCTCCTCTTTTTAAATTATCTACCTCTGCTCTGCTATTTCTACAAATATAACCTTGGGTGATAAATAATTTTTTACCAGCATGCTGTGCTAATACCCCTTTTATTTTTTCTTGAATGGCTGTTAAATCTGGTTCATCATTTACATCTAATTGCATAAATTCTAAAGCAGGAAGTAAAGCGTGGTCAATTTTTTCTTGCTCTAAATACAAAGAAAATAATTTAGTACTCATTAATTCTCCTTGCGCTAATATGTCTTTATTCAATGCATCGCTCAATGAAATTTTCTGCGTAATTTTTAAAAACTCAAAGTGCTCTGTAATCATTTCATTGGCCTTCGCTCTAATAGTTTCTTCTTTTAATAAATCAATTATAAAAGCGCGGTATTGTTTTTCTAAAGCAGCAATTTTTTCAGCAGCTATTTGTTTATTAGGTGATGCTAAGGCTGTACTTATTTCAACTAAAGCATTAGTGGTTCCACTTAATGCACTTAATACAACTAATGTTGGTTCTGTATTGCGTGTAATTAATTGAGATACTTGGTGCATCCTTTCAGGCTTACCCACACTTGTACCACCAAATTTCATTATAACCATGATTCTTTTTTTTTGGAATGGCAAATGTAAATTAGCCTGCTGAAAAATGTTCAATAATTCAACAGTAATTTGAAATTGTTTTGCAAACAAATGTTAGTGCAATAAACTAGAAAGGTAAATCGTCTACAGGTGCATCATCATGAGAAGGTGCGCTAGTTGGAGTATAAGTTCCGCCTGCACTTTGATCTGGTGATGTAGTTCCACTAGGCTTTGCACCTAATAATTGAACAGAGACAATTCTTAAAGTTAAAGATGCCCCGTTTCTACCATCGGTAGTAGTGTAAGATCTTACATCGGGTGTACCTTCAACATATACTTGAGTTCCTTTTTTTAAATACGGGGCCACTGCAGTTCTATCTGTCCAATATGAACAATCTACCCAAGTGGTTCTGTCTTTTTGATTCCCTTGCGCATCCTTAAAGCGCTCTGTGTGCGCCACATTAAAATTAATTACTGACTTGCCGTTAACATTGTTAACTACTGCGTCTTTACCTAAATTGCCGATTACTTGTAACTTTATCATTTTCTATTATTTTGTCGTTTTATGGAAGTGAAGATAGTAATTTTTAGAATTTTGAACTGAAAACCCTAGCCCATTTTATGAACATTCTGCGATTTAACAAAGATGAATTACTTTTGTGCTAAGCCAACTTTTAACTGGCCAAACACTATGAGCAAGAAAGGAAAGGTTTTAGTCGCTATGAGCGGCGGTATTGACAGCACAGTAGCAGCTTTAATGCTACACAACGAAGGCTACGAAGTAATAGGCATTACCATGAAGACCTGGGACTATGCCACCAGCAATGCCAATGGAAAAGAAACAGGCTGTTGCAATATAGATTCATTCAATGATGCCCGTTTAGCAGCCGTAAATAACGGATTCCCCCATTTCATTTTAGATATTAGAGAAGAGTTTGGTGATTTTGTCATTGAAAACTTTGTGGAAGAATACTTAGCCGGTCGCACACCCAACCCTTGTGTGATGTGTAATACCCACATTAAATGGAGGGCCTTATTAAAAAGAGCCGACGCTTTAGGTTGTGATTTTATAGCCACAGGACATTATGCCAAAGTAAGACAACATACCAATGGCCGTTATGTAATTTCAAAAGGACTAGATAGCACCAAGGACCAGAGTTATGTTTTATGGGGTGTAGACCAGGATTTATTAAGCAGAACTATTTTGCCTTTAGGTGGTATGCATAAAAAAGATATCAAACAAATGGCCATTGATTTAGGATATCCTGAACTGGCTAAAAAAAGCGAGAGCTATGAAATTTGTTTTGTACCCGATAATGATTATCGTGGATTTTTAAAAAGACGCGTACCCGGATTAGAAGAAAAAGTAAATGGAGGATGGTTTGTTGATGCAAAAGGAAAAAGATTAGGCAAACATAAGGGCTACCCTTTTTACACCATTGGTCAAAGAAAAGGTTTAGAGATTGCTTTTGGAAAACCTATCTATGTGACTTCAATTGATCCAGTGAATAATGTGGTTGTGCTTGGAGAAGAAAATGAATTAGACCAAAACGATATGCTTGTAGCAAGATTGAATTGGATTAAATATGACTCTATACAAGAGCCCATGGAATTAATGGCAAAAATTAGATACAAAGATGAAGGAGCCCTTTGCACTTTATCCAATACCGATTCTGGTGTGCAAGCAAGATTTTATGAAAATGTAAAAAGTATTGCCCCCGGACAAAGCGCTGTATTTTATGAAGGAGAGGATGTAGTGGCTGGTGGTATTATTCAAAGTGGTCAGTTATTTCCAAGCCTTTCTAAGTCTTAATTAATTTATTAGTAGCACTAGTTAGTAACTTTTTTATACTTCTACTTTAAACTACTATTTTATACTTGAAATATAATTTCAATTTTTTAATTCGAAGTTTTCTGCAACAAGGCGCCAAACAGTGTATCAGCCTTCTTATCATAGCCTATAAAATATTCTTGCTGAATTAATTTGAAATTATTGGTCGCTAATAATTTTTCAATCTGGTCTTCGTTTTCCTTTTTATACACAGAACAAGTAGCCACTAATAAATA
Organism: uncultured Bacteroidota bacterium; assembly: GCA_903891965.1. Taxonomy (GTDB): domain Bacteria; phylum Bacteroidota; class Bacteroidia; order Chitinophagales; family Chitinophagaceae; genus Sediminibacterium. The sequence continues at coordinate 2,756 of CAITGN010000209.1, read as the reverse complement.
GCCCCCTGGTTTTAATGCGGGTTCTAAATGATGCAAAATATTTTCTTGCAATTTTGTCATTGCATTTAATTGCGCTTCTGTATACGCTTGTAAATTTTCAGGTGTTCTACCCCAGGTGCCCGATCCTGAACAAGGCAAGTCTGCAAAAATAAAATCGAATTGTTTTTTAATCGCAAAGGGCAAAGTAATATCTACTACTTGTAAAGAGGCGGGTTGAATACCTGCTTCTTTTAAACGCTTCTCACAATTAAATAAAATATTTTCTCTAATATCAGATACATGCAATTGAACATTGGGCATGGTATCTTTTATTAAAATAGATTTTCCTCCACTCGCTGCACAAGGATCCCAAACTACCATGGGCTTTTCCGTGGCTGGAATTAATTTTAATAAAGAAGCGAGTGCTTGCGAATTAATATCTTGAATGACTGCCTCTTTATTCAGTAGCATAATGTTTTGAAGCGAACTGGTATTAGGCAATGCAAAAGACATTTCACCCAAAGACTCAAAAAAAAGTCCTGCTTTTTCTAAACTCGCTTTTACCAATTCTTTTTTACCTGGTCTTGCACGAATAAATAATAAAGGTTGTTCTAAATGAGCGTCTATAAATTTTGGAATCTCAATAGCTGGAGAAATAAAATTTTGTAAAGGAAAGGCCGCGCTTAATTTTCTGAAGTACTCATAACAAATGGCACTAATGCTTTTACGATCCTTACTTCCATGTTTTTTATTGGCAGCGAAATAGGTTTTTAAATATAAAGCAAAGGGTGTGGGACCCTGGTATTCTCTCACTAATTTATCGGCAACGTTCTGGTGTGAGTTATGGTATTTATCAATTGTCATTTCTAGGGAGGGCGGGTTGTTTTTGGTAATGCAAATATCCGTTTAAATGTGTTAATTAAGCCCTCAAAAGAACAAAGGAATGAAGGCAAAATGCCTATATCGTAAATTATATATAATATACTGATAATCAATAACTTATATAGAAATCGCTTTTTTTTCGATTTTAATTTTAATTATTTGTTTAAGTACCTTACCTTTGCCCTCCTGAAAATTAAATAGTACATGGCAAATCATTCGGCTACCAAAAAAGATATTAGACAAGCAACTAAACGTCGCGATAGAAACCGTTATTATGGTAAAACTACCCGTAACGCTATTCGTGAATTAAAAATCGTAGAAGACCAAAAAGTTTACGACGAGAAGTTACCTAATATCATGTCTCAAATTGATAAATTAGCTAAACGTGGCATTATCCACAAAAACAAAGCGGCTAATTTAAAAAGCAAATTAGCGAAGCATACTGCTGTTAAAGCAGCTCCTGCTAAAGCAACTGCAACTAAAGCAAAAGCTTAATTAAACAAACTAGACACTAACTTAACTAAGTTATAAAGCTATTATACCCATCCCGCCCCGACTATTCGGAGCGGGATTTTTTTTATGTATCTTCGCCACATGACTGAAAAAATACTCATCCTAGACTTCGGAAGTCAGTATACACAGCTTATAGCGCGTGCTGTAAGAGAAGCGAATGTTTATTGCGAGATCAAGCCCTTTAATACTAGTATTGAATTCGATAGTACGCTAAAAGGTGTCATTTTAAGTGGTTCCCCTGCTAGTGTAAACGAAGAGGATGCACCGAATGTAGATATAGAAGCTATCCTTGCCAAACTGCCGGTTTTAACTGTTTGTTATGGGGCACAATTAAGCGCCAAGAACTTTGGAGGTAAGGTAGAAAAATCAAATAAAAGAGAATACGGCCGTGCTCAATTACGTATTCAAAAAGAGGATATTATATTCAAAGGAATTACTAGTAACAGTCAGGTCTGGATGAGCCACAGCGATTCTATTACCCAACTGCCCGCCAATTTTGAACTCTTAGCCGATACAGATAGCATTCCTGTAGCAGCTTTTAGAAAAAAACAGGACAACGGCAACAGCCTTCACGGCTTTCAATTTCACCCTGAAGTATACCACTCTACTGAGGGTAAGAAAATGATTCAGAACTTCTTGGTAGGTATTTGTGGTTGCCAGCAAAATTGGACACCTTCTTCTTTTGTGCAAGAAACAGTAGATAAGCTTAAAGCTCAGATTGGAGATAGTCATGTAATTATGGCCTTAAGCGGAGGGGTGGATAGTACTGTAGCCGCTACCCTAATTCACAGAGCCATAGGGAACCGATTACACGGCATCTTTGTAGACAATGGTGTACTCCGCAAAAATGAATTTCAAGACGTTTTAGACATCTATAAGACCCTAGGTTTAAATGTAACGGGTATTGATGCTAAGGATATGTTCTACGATGCCCTTGCCGGTAAGTCTGAGCCTGAAGAGAAGCGAAAAATTATAGGAAAACTATTTATAGATGTATTTCAAGTAGAGGCTTCTAAAGTATTGGAAGCCAAATTCTTAGGCCAAGGAACAATTTACCCTGACGTTATTGAGAGCGTAAGTGTACATGGACCTTCTCAAACGATTAAGTCTCACCATAATGTGGGCGGTTTACCCGACACTATGCACCTTAAATTAGTGGAGCCCCTTAGGTATTTATTCAAAGACGAAGTAAGAAAAGTAGGTCTTGAGTTAGGCATACCAGCCGACTTAATTAATAGGCACCCTTTCCCAGGGCCAGGACTTGCCATTAGAATATTGGGAGATATCACAAGAGAAAAAGTGGCCCTACTTCAAGCAGCCGACCATGTCTATATGAACGCCTTAAAGGAGTTTGATTTATACTCAAAAGTATGGCAGGCCGG
>CAITGN010000208.1:0-15022 GCA_903891965.1 uncultured Bacteroidota bacterium | reverse complement strand
CAACAATGGACACCTGGGTATGCCAATAATAAAGAGAATACAAGGCAGCTCTTACTGCATTGGCAGCTTCATGCCCGTTCAAGGCATAGCCTCCACCCCTGCATTCTCCCGCCCCTATAAGTACCATATCGGCCTGGCTAATGTCTGGAAGGCTTCCTTCATTCGACTTGATATGCTTGCCTAATTGGGTGTCACGATAGCCTTCATCCTTGGAAAGAAGGTCCAAATTAATAGGTTCTAAATAATCTAGGATAGAGTTCAATGACATGCGTTAATGTTAACTACTAACATAACGCAGAAAGGAGTAAAAGATTGTATAAAAAAGCGACTAATCTTGGAATTTATAGCCCACCCCTCTTATGGAGATGAAATGGACTGGAGATTTAGGATCTTGCTCAAAATATTTACGAAAACTCAGTATAAAATTATCAATGGTTCTAGTGGTAGGATAGACCTGATAGCCCCAAACCGATTGTAAAATTCTTTCTCTAGTAACCACCGTATTTTTATTTTCAATAAGTAATTGAAGTAGCATGGACTCCTTTTTGGTCAAAGTAATTTTCTCCCCTTTATTACTAGTAGCTTCCAATAATTTAAAATTAAGTCTATGGCCTGCGAAACTAAATTCATCGAGAGCAGCCGATTGCTTTGAAGTATTTGTTTTCTGAATGAGTTTAGCAACGCGTAACAATAACTCTTCTAAATTAAAAGGCTTGGTTAAATAATCATCTGCTCCTAATTTTAAACCCTGTACCCTATTGGCACTTGTATTTTTAGCGCTCAAAATTAAAATGGGCGTTTCTATATTATGTAACCTTACTGTTTCTGTAATAGCAAAACCATCTAAAGAGGGAAGCATGATATCTAAAATAATTAAATCAAAATGCGCCGATTGAATTTGTTTTAAAGCATGTGCGCCATCATAAGAAGAACTCACACTATACCCCTCCAACTCTAAATTCAATTTTAGGGTGTCGTGTAAATTTTCTTCATCTTCTACTAATAAAATTTCAAATTTTTTCATGTACTTAAATAAAAAAAGTGACGGTGAAAATACTTCCAGTAGGTGTATTGTTAGTCAACTGAATCTGCGCGTTATGAAATGTAGCAATTTTTTTACAAAGGTAAAGTCCTAGACCGCTACCTTTAGTAGTTCTAGTGCTTTCTGAACCTAGGCGATAAAATTTTTCAAATACTTTATTTTTAGCAGCATCTGCAATGCCAGGCCCCTGGTCTTTTACAATAAGCTGTACAGTGTTTTGATGGGTTTGTAATTGAATATAAATAGGCTCCGTAATGGGTGCATACTTATTCGCATTGTCCATTAAATTATTAATAAGTAATTGTATCAACAAAGGTTCTCCTTGAATTTCCATTGCCTCCTCCACCATCGTATTACAAACTCTAGAAGGGTACCTTTCTTGAAATGACTTAATAGTTTGTCTCACTAGTTCAGATAGATTCACTAATTGCTTATCGGCCTCATACTTTCCCATATCTAATTGAGAAGTCAATAAAATATTTGTACTTAAATCATCTAATCTTTTGGTTTCCTTTAAAGTGGCTTCTAATAATTTTAATTGTTGGGTGGCATCTAAGTCTCTTTTTAAAAGGGTCTCTATGTTTAAATGGGAGATGGCAATAGGTGTTTTTAATTCATGGGTAACCGCCATCATAAAATTTTGTTGTTGGTCGGCATAACGTAATTGTTTCATTAAAGAACGATACACATAAATTGCCCCTAATAAGAATAAAAGTAAAATGGTTACACCTTCCCCAATGAATTGTTTTGTTTTTCTTAATTGAAAATCTTGAATGGCGTGGGTCTTCGCTGCTAAGGAAGGATCACTTAACTGAATAGATTGAAATTTAATAGCCGCAATTTCATTGTTTTGCTTTTCTAAGGAAACATACCACCAAATAAAGGCTGCAATCATGTAAGTCAGAAAAACCCAATAAATAAGACTTACTAATTTTAATTTATTGAGTTTTATCAGTTTCCAATTCATGGTTTAACTTTTTCTACTCGAATACCTGTAGATAAAATATTCTCTAAGGGGTCTTCTCTCATGGTATGCTGAATACTTATTTCATTAAGGCCCATGGTTAAACGAATGGGTGTGGTGGTCATTGGAATTCTTTGATCATAAATATCATCCATCCCTGTGCCTAACCAACCCTTGGCATCATCGGCTAAGTTTAAATTCACTACCTGCTTGGTCATTATATTCTTAGGGCCTTTAATACTAAGGTCTAGCCAAATGTTTTTATAATGATAAGCATTGTGATGCCTGATGACAAAAAATATTTTATAGGTGGCCGCCGTATCAGTAACATTAAACTGATACTTAGTAGCTTGTTTAGCAGGCCAGTTATGATTGGGATAAATGGTGCTTTGTTCAAAAAGTTGCTTGGTCTCGCAAGCAGACATAACAAAAAACATACTTAGTAAAATATAAGCTATTTTATTTTTCAATAAACCCATCTTATAAAACGTTTAATATTTGTTCTTTTGCTTTCTCTAATTCATCTTTCATTAAAATCACCGACTTTTGAATTTCCATATCATTGGCTTTAGAACCAGTGGTATTAATCTCTCTGCCCATTTCTTGTAAAATAAAAGAAAGCTTTTTTCCTTTGGAAGGCTCTGCCTCTTTTAAAACCGTTTTGAAATAAGTACAATGATTATTCAATCTTACTTTCTCTTCAGAAATATCAATTTTTTCAATATAATAAATAAGTTCTTGCTCTAATCTATTATTATCATATTTATCAGGTCCCACGTTTTGTTCTAACAATTTTACTAAGCCCTCTTTTATCTTCACGCGTCTATTGGGTTCAAACTTTTCAATATGGGCTTGATGCGCTTCAATAGCTGCTACACGCTCGAGTAAATCTTTTTCTACAGACTTGCCCTCTTCTAAACGATGTTGCATTAATGCTTTAATAGCTTCTTGCAATAAATCTTGAATTTGCTTCCACTCCTCTTCAGTCAATACTTCACTACTGGAAGAAACCACATCGGGCATTTTTAATAAAGTGCTTAATATATTTTCTTTTGGAATACCTAACTCATCGGCTAGTTCTACAATGGGCTGATAATAAGATTTAGCCAATTCTTTATTGACCGTTACGGGCTTTGAAATACCATTGGACTTAATGGTTATAGTAGATTCTACACTTCCTCTTAATAAAGTTTCATTTAACTTATTTCTTATCTCCACTTCATAAGGCTTTAACATGAAGGGAATATTCAAACGCAAATCAAATTGTTTGCCGTTCAGCGATTTCACTTCTACTAAAATGGTCTTGTCTTTAAAAGTAGCTTCTGCACGACCATATCCCGTCATTGAATATAACATAATAATACCTGTTTAAATAGTGAATAAAGGTATTAAATTATAGGCAAGCAATCGCATTTTTTAAAAATCAATCCCTACCCCATTTTTCTTGCGCTGCTGATACGCTTCAAAATCAAATGTATATAATTTACCAGGGCGGTGCGTCACATTTACTTCCATTTCGTTGGTATCAATTAAGTAGCCCATCGCAGCAAATTTTTTCCTAAAATTGCGACGATCCAATTTGCAATTTAATATAGCCTCATATGCATTTTGCAACTGTCTTAAGGAGAACTTTTTAGGCAGCAAGTTAAAGGCCAATGGATGTTCTTGAATTCTCTTTTGTAACCAATTGACACAGACCTCTAATATTTCCTTATGATCAAAGGCCATCTCGCCCACCTGGTCCACTGGATGCCAATTTAATTCATGATCGGTGATAAATAATTCATGGTGTTTAATATTTAATAAAGAGGCATATACCGTGGTCACCACCCTGCCACCTGGATGCCTTTGGGGCTTACCAAAACTGTGTACCTGCTCTAAATAAACATCTTTCATACCGGTTCTCTCTAAAAGTACCCGATGTGCGGCATCATCTAAATCCTCATTGGATTTAACATTATCGCCTAATAAAGAGTATTGCTCTGCAAACTGGGCCAAATCGCTCTTGATAAGTAAAACTTTGAGTGAGTTTTGGTCAAAACCAAATATCACACAATCCACCGTGAGGGGTACTGCAGGATAAGATTCCACCAAGGATACCGCCTCCTTCGTATAGGCGGCAGTCTCTAAAGCAATGGATTTATGGTATTCAAGCATAAGCAAAAGAAGAAATAAAAATTTCTTATCCTCAAAATACGAAATAAAAGAATAAAACAATTTGTATTTTAGCAGACATTTTACAGCATGTACAATACTTCCAAAATAAAAAGTTTACAATCGCTCACTGCGACTTATTTATCTCAGCCGCATACCATTGAATTAGCGCCTTTAAAAGAACTGCTTAAATTTCACGAGTACCAATATTATGTTGCTAGCGAACCCTTCATAAGCGACTTCGAATACGACCAATTATATCAGCAATTAATTACCATTGAATCGGCGAACAATTCCTTAATTTCTAAAGACTCCCCTAGTCAAAGAGTAGGCAATAGTTTAAATAATTCTTTTGAAACGGTGGCGCATTTAGTGCCTATGTTAAGTTTGGAAAATAGCTATAATGCAGAAGACTTAAATGACTTTGATCGCAAAGCCAAAGAAGGCGCTGGCCTAAATGAAATTACTTATTGTGTGGAACCAAAATTTGATGGAGCTAGTATTTCATTACTTTATGAAAATGATTTATTAGTGCGCGCCTGCACAAGAGGCGATGGTATTGCCGGAGAAGATATTACAAATAATATAAAACAAATTAGATCCATTCCTTTAAGTATTCCTTTACTTGAAAACGGCATTCAACAAATGGAAATTCGTGGCGAAGTAATCATGAGTAAAAAAGCCTTTGCCGATTTCAATGAGAAATTAAAAGAAAAACAAATAGCCACATTGGCTAACCCGCGCAATGCAGCAGCAGGAAGTTTAAGAATGAAGGACCCAAAAGAAGTAGCATCAAGAAACTTAGACGCCTTTATTTATCATATCAGTTATTTTTTACCTGCTCCTAAAACTACATTAAGCCCCTTGTTAAGTAGCCATAGCGGTTCTTTAGAACTATTATGGAATATGGGTTTCAGGTCTCCTCAAAAAGAGAAAAAAATTATTAAAGGTGTGGAAAAAGTGATCGCTTTTTGTAGCGAGTTTGAAGCGCAGCGCGATTCACTTCCTTATGAAATTGATGGACTCGTTATTAAAGTAAACGATTTTGCTTTACAAGAAAAACTAGGCATGACTTCCCACCATCCAAGGTGGGCCATTGCCTATAAATTTAAAGCAAGGCAAGCCACGACCATTTTAGAATCGGTAGAATTTCAAGTGGGGCGCACCGGCGCTGTGACTCCTGTGGCTAAATTAAAAGCAGTAGCCTTAGGGGGCGTAACGGTGTCTAGTATTTCCATGCACAATGAAGAATACATCAAAGAAAAAGATTTACGATTAGGCGATACGGTTATTATTGAAAGAGCAGGTGATGTGATTCCACAAATTGTACAATCCATTCCCAAATTAAGAACGGGCAAAGAAAAAATTATTCAATTTCCCACCCACTGTCCTGTATGTAATGCCTTACTTGAAAAAGAAGAAGCGGAGGCCGTTTGGAGATGTAATAGTCCTATATGTACTGCACAAATAATTGAGCGCATTATACATTTTGTGAGTAAAGATGCGATGGATATTAAAAGTTTCGGCGAAGCCAATATTAGAAAGTTTTATGAACTAGGTTTACTCACCAATATTCCTTCGCTCTATCAATTGGACTTTAGCAAAATAACGGGCCTAGAAGGTTTTGGTAAAAAAAGTATTGATAATTTAAATGCAGCTATTGAAGTTTCAAAAACTCAACCTTTATATAGATTAATCTATGCTTTAGGTATTCGCTTTGTAGGAGAAACCACCGCTAAAACCATTGCTAGTCATATTCAGCATATTTTAGATTTAAAAGATTTTACAGAAGAACAACTACAGAGCTTCGATGATGTGGGTATTAAAGTAGCCACTAGTATTTATCAATTCTTCCATGAGCCAAAAAATATTGAACTCATTGAGCATTTAGAAAAATTGGGATTGAATATGATTCAAACCAATGATACTGCCGTAGATGGCAATTTAGCAGGACTTAACTTTTTATTTACAGGCACGCTCACACAATTAAAACGCTCCGAGGCCGAAGCCATGGTAGAATCAAGAGGTGGTCATATACTAGGTGGCGTGAGTAGTAAATTAAATTACTTAGTAGTCGGCGAAGACGCTGGTAGTAAATTAGAGAAAGCTAAAAAAATAGCTAGCATCAAAATTATAACAGAGGCTGATTTTGTCGATTTGATAAATAGCAATTCGAAATCCTAATTTTTCGTTCTCTATCGCTTCGCTCAAAGTTCACTCAAAATTGAATTTCTTTATTGCTATTTATTAAGGTGCCTCAATTATATTTTCTATTAAATAAAAAGTTAAATACAATTTTGATTCTGAACTTTGAGTCATAGCTTAAAAATATATAAATTCGAACGTTTAAAAAGTCTGCATGTCTGAGCACGTAGTGCGAGTTCAGACTTTTAGTTCGTATTTATGTATTTTAGCGTAATGACGAGAGTGAAGAATAAAAAGTATTTAACTTTTAATAATTAAAAGTATTTGGCTTTTAAATATTAGTAGAAACTAAATTATTCCTTTCGAAGCTAAGTATTCAGCAATTTGAATGGCATTGGTAGCAGCGCCTTTACGAAGGTTATCACTAACAATCCACATATTCAAAGTTTTCGCCTGCGTTTCATCTCTTCTTAAACGACCTACAAATACATCGTCTTTTTCATGCGCCCATAAAGGCATTGGATAAAATTGATCTGCATCGCTTTGTTGTACAATTACACCAGGTGCTGAAGAAAGTATATCAATAAGTTCCTTTAAATCAAATTCATTTTCAAATTCTACATTCACGCTTTCACTATGGCCACCCATTACTGGAATACGCACGGTCGTTGCAGTTACTTTAATTGAGTCGTCTTGCATAATTTTGCAAGTTTCTTTCACCATTTTCATTTCTTCTTTGGTATAACCATTCTCTAAAAAAACATCAATTTGAGGAATGGCGTTTAAGTCAATGGTATATTTATAAGCCATATCATCGGCACCCACTTTAACACCTTTTCTTTCTTCCATTAATTGGTCAACTGCTTTTTTACCCGTACCCGTTACACTTTGGTAAGTACTTACCACCACTCTTTTAATTTTATATTTTGCATGAAGGGGTTGCAAGGCCACCACCATTTGTATGGTAGAACAATTAGGATTGGCAATAATTAAATCATCGGCAGTTAATACAGATGCATTTACTTCTGGGACTACTAATTTTTTGGTAGGGTCCATTCTCCAAGCAGAAGAGTTATCGATGACACGAATGCCTGCAGCTGCAAATTTAGGTGCCCACTCAAGTGAAGTGCTACCACCTGCTGAAAACAAAGCCACCGCTGGTTTTGCAGCAATACCCTCTTCCATGGTGACTACTTTATACCCCTTTCCCTTATACATCACTTCCTTACCCTTTGAGCGGGCGGATGCTACTGGAATTAATTCGGTAATCGGAAAATTTCTTTCCGCTAATACTTCTAACATTTTGGTACCTACTAAACCGGTAGCTCCTACTACTGCAACTTTCATATTTTATACTAATTCAATTTCAAAATTCACTAACTGAACAAAAGATTGTATGCGTTCTTTAATATCCGCTTGGTTAATCTCTGTTAATCTTTGCGTTCCAAATTTTTCCACGCAGAAGCTTGCTAAAGCACTACCTACAATAATCGCCGACTTCATATTATTGAATGAATAGTCTTTTGTTTTAGCAAGATGTGCTACAAAGCCACCTGCAAAAGTATCTCCAGCACCGGTTGGATCAAATACTTCTTCTAATGGTAAGGCTGGTGCAAAGAATACTTCATTGCCATGAAATAATAAAGCACCATGTTCTCCCTTCTTAATGATTAAGTACTTAGGACCCATGGCCATAATTTTTTTCGCAGCTTTTACTAAACTATACTCACCACTTAATTGACGCGCTTCACTATCGTTTACCATTAATACATCTACTAAACTAATAGTATGTAATAAATCGTCCATCATAATTTCCATCCAAAAATTCATGGTGTCCATTACAATTAACTTTGGACGCTTTTTCATTTGCTTAATCACACTACTTTGTACACCAGGTACTAAATTACCTAACATTAAAATTTCACAGTCTTGGTAACTATCAGGCACCACTGGTTCAAAATTTTCTAATACATTTAATTGCGTTTCTAATGTATCGCGGGTATTCATATCTAAATGATATTTACCACTCCAGAAAAAAGTTTTCTCATCTTTTTTAATTTGAACACCTTCTAGGATAACACCTCTTTTAGTTAAGGCATCTAATTCAGATTGCGGAAAGTCTCCACCCACTACTGAAATTTGTTTAACAGTGGTAAAATTGGATGCACACCAAGCTATATAGGTAGCTGCACCTCCAATAATTTTATCACTTTTCCCGAAAGGGGTTTCTATGGCATCAAAAGCCATCGATCCTACTACTACTAATGACATGTTTATGTTTTTAATTTTCAGCTGCGAAACTACGATTAATAAGGGGAAATCTTTCTGTCCTTCTCAAATTATACCTACCAAGTCACTAAGTAGCTGATAATCAAAAAACTAACAAAAATGGGGTTTTATTTAAAAATATAAAGGATTTTAAAGAATTAATTCTATAATTTTGTACTAACAAACATTCAAATTTTTCCCCATGGCTAGAATTAAAACAGAGAAAAACGGGTCTAGAAAAGACGTTATTGTTAGCAAAGCAGCTACTCTATTTAGAGAGAAGGGGTACAAGGCAGCCAGCATGCGTGACCTAGCAGAAGCCGTGGGTGTAGAAGCCGCAAGCTTATACAATCACATAAAATCGAAGAGTGAATTATTACATGAACTAGTATTTAATGTAGCTAACAGATTTGTGTTGAAAATGGATGAGATAGAATCTGAGCCTATTTCTTCTTTACAAAAAATGGAGAAGTTATTACGTTTTCATATTAGTGAAATGATTCACCACTACGAAGAAGTATATGTAAGTGATAGAGAGTGGAAGCATTTATCAGACCCTTATTTATCGAATTATCAAAATCAACGAAGAGTATACCGCAAAAGGATTGCAGCCATTATTGAGGAAGGCATTCGCAATAAAGAAATTAAGGCCATTGATGCGCCTACTGTAGTTTTAATATTCTTACATGCAGTAAGTGGTATTGAAAGCTGGCATAGATCTACTAAAAAAATAAATGCAGCCGAATTAGAACAAAATATGGTAGCCATTTTAATTGATGGTTTAAAATCAAACAAGTAAACTGCATGAATGGGCGACTATAATAATCTAGCTATAGACGCAAGATTTAGTTAACTTTGCCATTCATAATTACACAGTGTCAGAAAGAAACAATTTTATTGATTACATCCGCATATTTGCCCATAGTGGACATGGAGGGGCAGGTTGTAAGCATTTTTTACGCAATAAATTAACTGCTAAAGGTGGGCCTGATGGAGGCGATGGTGGCCGTGGTGGTCATATTATCTTAAGAGGGAATGCACAGTTATGGACCTTATTACATTTACGCTATTATAAGAATGTGATTGCTGAAGATGGAGAGAATGGATCAAAGAATAAATGTACGGGTAAGGATGGTAAGGATATTATTATTGAAGTGCCCCTAGGTACTATTGCTAGAGATGAAGAAACAGGCAAGGTAGAGGGTGAGATTTTAAAAGACGGTCAAGAGATTATACTTATGAAGGGTGGTCGTGGTGGTTTAGGTAATTCAAATTTCGCTACACCCACTCAACAAGTTCCTGAATATGCGCAACCTGGAGAAGATGGTGTAGAGGGTTGGAAGAATATTGAATTAAAAGTGCTGGCCGATGTAGGTTTAGTAGGTTTTCCGAATGCAGGTAAGTCAACCTTGCTTTCTGTGATTACTGCTGCCAAACCAAAAATTGCGAACTATGCGTTTACAACTTTAACACCTCAGTTAGGTATGGTAGAATACAGAAATAATTTATCTTTCTGTATTGCCGATTTACCAGGTATTATTGAAGGGGCTGCAGAAGGAAAGGGGCTAGGACACCGCTTCTTAAGACATATTGAGCGTAATGCGGTTTTATTATTTTTAATTCCTGCCGACTCAGATGATCATAAAAAAGAATTTGAGATCCTGAAACATGAATTAGAAAAGTTCAATCCTGAATTATTACAAAAGGAATTTATCATCGCTATTTCAAAATCGGATTTATTGGACCAAGAATTAACCGATGCTATTATAAAAGAACTTCCTAAAAAAATTCCACATATTTTTATTTCCTCTGCTACGCAAAAGAATTTAGTGGAGTTAAAAGATATTTTATGGAAGGCTTTGAATAAGCCTATTTAGAAATTATAATTTTTGAAACCTATTGAAAGAATAAAATACGTTGAAATGTTTCAAAGCGTTTTATTCTAAGCAAAAAAAATCCCTCCGAAATTCGAAGGGATTTTTTTTATGAGGTCTTGAATATAATTTTAAAAATTAATTTTGGCCGGCCTTGGTTGCCTTGCTTCTATTATTTTCATCTAAAATAGACTTACGCATTCTTACCGATTTTGGAGTGACTTCAATACACTCATCAAATTGAATGTACTCCATACACTCTTCTAAAGTAAATAATACCTTAGGAGTAATACGAACGCTATCATCACTACCACTCGCACGGTGGTTGGTTAATTTTTTCATCTCCACAGCGTTGATGTTTAAATCACCTGGCTTAATATGCTCAGCCAATACTTGACCTGCATATATTTCCTCACCTGGTTCAATAAAGAAACGGCCTCTGTCTTGTAATTTATCAATAGAGTAAGCAGTGGTTAAACCAGCCGTCTTAGCTACAAGTACACCATTACTTCTTCCAGGAATAGGCCCTTTCCAAGGCTTGTATTCATTGAAACGGTGCGCCATTACAGCCTCACCAGCAGTTTGTGTTAACATTTGAGAACGAAGACCAATTAAACCTCTTGAAGGAATATCAAATTCTAAATGTTGCATGGTACCCTTCGATTCCATGATTAACATCTCTCCTTTCTTTTGAGTGACTAAGTCAATGACCTTACCGCTAAAATCAGCAGGAACGTCTACTACTAATATCTCAAATGGTTCGTGCTTACGACCATCAATTTCTTTTACTAATACTTGAGGATTACCGACTGTTAATTCATATCCTTCACGACGCATGGTCTCTACGAGTACACCTAGGTGTAAGATACCACGACCAAAAACCAAGAAGCTATCCGCACTATCTGTTTCTTCCACACGCAATGCTAAATTCTTTTCAGTTTCTTTCATTAAACGATCACGAATATGTCGAGAAGTAACAAACTTACCTTCCTTACCGAAGAAAGGTGAATTGTTAATACTGAAAGTCATACTCATCGTAGGTTCATCTACACTAATAACTGGTAAAGCTTCCGGATTTTCTGGATCAGCAATAGTGTCTCCAATACTGAAATCATCTAATCCCACCACAGCGCATAAATCACCAGAAACTACTTCTGTTACTTTACGCTTACCCATTCCTTCGAATACGTATAATTCTTTTACTTTATTTTTCTTTAAGCTTCCGTCTGCTTTTACAAGTACAATGTTTTGTCCTTCTTTGATAGTACCTCTTTCTACTTTACCAATGGCAATACGACCTAAGAAAGAAGAATAGTCTAGTGAAGTAATTTGCATTTGCGTATGTCCTTCTTTTACATCTGGACCTGGAACATATTTTAAGATACCATCCATTAAAGGGAAAATATCTTCACAAGGTGTAAGGCTATCGTTAAACCAGCCATTCTTACCACTACCATAAAAAGTAGGGAAGTTTAATTGATCTTCTGTAGCATCTAAATTGAAAAACAATTCGAATACTGCATCATGCACTTCATCCGGACGACAGTTTTCTTTATCTACCTTATTGATAATGACAATGGGCTTTAAATTTAATTGTAAAGCTTTTTGTAAAACGAAACGAGTTTGAGGCATGGGCCCTTCAAAAGCATCTACTAATAAGCAAACACCATCTGCCATTTTTAATACACGCTCTACTTCACCTCCAAAGTCAGAGTGACCTGGTGTGTCAATTACATTAATTTTAACGTCCTTATATGTTACGGAAGCGTTCTTACTTAAAATGGTAATTCCCCTCTCACGTTCAAGCTCATTGCTATCCATGATCAAGTCCCCAGTCTCCTGGTTATCTCTGAATACTTTTGTAGCGTGTAAGATTTTGTCTACCAGGGTAGTTTTACCGTGGTCAACGTGGGCGATAATAGCGATGTTTCTTATTTCCATGTACTGTTTTGAGGCTGCAAAGGTACAAGGTTTAAGGCTCCTAAAAAAACAAATGGGAAAAAATGGACTAATAAGATTTACACCCTTATATATATCTTATATTTATTTAATATATAACCTAGTAGCCAGCAAACGAGCATATAGGAAAAGGCAAAGGCTAGGGAGGACCAGTAAGGCGCAAAATGAGCGAATCCATTGCTGTAAATCCACTGTAAAGAGGACTGATTATCTATTTGAATCATACTAAGGCAAACAAATAAGAGCTCAGAGAATAGGTAGATGACCAGCGGATTCTTGCCAAATACTTCAAAAAAACTGGCAAATTGATGTTGATGATGTAGCTCAATTCTATAAATAATAGTGGCTAGAATAATCATATCCAATCCCACCGTTAAAAGTACAAAAGAACTAGTCCATAATTTTTTATTAATAGGGAATTGATAATTCCACATATAAGCTAAAAACATAAAGCCAGCACCCCACATTAATAAATGGGTAAGTCCATCATAGGTTTTTCCTTTTTCTTGAACAAGGGTTCCCACTCTATAGCCAATTAATACATTCACAATGGAAGGCATAGTGCTTAACCATCCTTCAGGATCAAAAGCAAAGCCTTCTCCATGGTACATATGGCTTTCCCCCATTAACCAAGTATCGAATTTAATACCTGCATTGCCTGTAATACTTAATGGATCGGCAGCATCACCAAAGTGAATAGAAATATACCAATAAGCCAATAATAAAAGACCTGCTAAAATCATCATCACTCTTTCATGCATATAATGTACAATGATGGCCGCAATTCCATAACATAAAGCAATTCTTTGCAAGACACCTAATATTCTAGTGTCGCTCAAAGGGCCCGTAAAAGGAAACCAATACATTAAAAAACCTAGTAAAAAAATGAGCCCTGTTCGCTTGGTTATTTTTAATAAAAAGGCAGGCGTACTTAATTTATCCCATTTAGGTAAAACAAAACTCATGGCATTACCTACTGCAAATAAGAAAGAAGGAAATACTAAATCGGTGGGTGTAAAACCATGCCAGCTTGCATGCATAAAGGGCGCAAAGGTATGTGCACCATCACCCGGTGTATTCACAATGATCATTAAACAAATGGTCATTCCTCTGAAAACATCTAGTGATAAAAACCTTTGTTGTGACATACTAACATTTTAGATATTTAAGGTACATAAAATATTTTTTTAAAACAAGGCATTTGGCCTAGATTTAGCGCAAAATAGCATAAATGCGGAAGTTGAAAATAGGGTTCTTTATTTCCATCAACATAGTTGCTATTTACTTACTGGGCCCGCATCCCGAAAAACCCTACTTTGACGACGTTCTTCCTTATATTTCCAATCAAATTACTGTAGATGACTATGTGAGTAAAATGGAAAGCAATTTTAAGATAAAGTCAAATAATGAAGCGAAAATTATTTGGGCAGATAGCTTGCATCAAGAAACCGAATATGCCATTGTTTATTTACATGGTTTTAGCGCTAGTCAAATGGAAGGCGACCCGGTGCATAGAAATATCGCCAAACAATTTCATTGTAATTTATATTTAGCAAGATTAGCAGAACATGGTTTAACAGGTTCAGATGCCATGAAAAATTTATCGGCTGAAAATTTATGGGAATCTGCTAAAGAAGCCTATGCGATTGGAAAAAAAATTGGTAAAAAAGTAATTCTAATGAGCACTTCTACAGGAGGCACTTTATCCTTGCAGTTGGCTGCTAATTTCCCCGATATTGCCGGACTCATTTTATACTCTCCCAATATTGAAATTAATAACCCTAGCGCCCCTTTATTAAATGACCCATGGGGTATACAAATTGCAAGACTAGTGCAAGGTGGAAAATTCAATAACGTTTCTTATACAAACAAAGACTTTCCTAAATACTGGTACCCTCATTACCGCTTAGAAGCCACTGTTGCCTTAGAAAATTTAATTGAGGCCACCATGAACGAAAAATTGTTTGAAAAAATAACACAACCTTGTTTAGCCTTATATTATTATAAAGATGAGGCGCATCAAGATAAAGTAGTGAAAGTGGCTGCCATACAAAGAATGTTTGCACAAATTAGTACACCCGCTAATTTAAAACTAATGAAAGCCATGCCAAAAACAGAAAATCATGTATTGGCATCGCCACTTGTCTCTAAAGATGCAGAAGGTGTTCAAAGAGAAACGGCAAAATTTATTGCTGAAAAAATTATTAAGGTTTTACCTTAGAAAAGAATTACTACTAAAAATCACAAATAGGTAGTCATTTTCAATTAATGATCAGAAGCAAGAGCTACTGCAATCTTAGAATCGGCTGTGCCGTAGTACAAATACCACTGCTTTTTATAATATACCAAGCCTTCTACAAAACATACATTATTGACTTCCCCTTTTAATTCATAAGGTTGGTCAGGTTGAATGAACGGCTTAGCAGCTCTACCCAAAAGCTTATAAGGTGCAGCGGTATCATATAAAGCTTGGGCTGCAGCATAAGTAAATTTTGGACTGGCAGGGTCGTTGTTATTAGCAGCATTGCTACTATTGTATATAAGCACAATTCCTTTTTCAGTATATAAAGCAAATGGACCTGGCTCTACCAAACGACTATCAAAATAACCAGGTCT